>DASTWJ010000171.1:0-25686 GCA_035776695.1 Bacilli bacterium | reverse complement strand
TGAACTGGAGTATCAAGACTGCGAAACTCTCGATGAGCTACGGGCACGTGTTGATGCATATATCGAGTACTACAATTCCGGTCGTTACCAATGGACATTAAAAAAGATGACTCCTGATGAATTCAGAAGTCATCTCATAGCAGCTTAGATCGACCAAGGGTGTTTTTTCAAACTCTCTACAATTCGGGTCATAGTTCAAAATTGTACGTGGCGAGGTCTTTTTTTTGCGATTGTGATTGCTGTTGCTTTATCGACTACAGTTTGTCACGGCGTCCGGCAACGGCAAGTATACGTCGAGCGTGGTGCCGACGCCGACTTCGCTGGCGATCTCCAGCCGCCCGTGGTGGCTTTCGATGATCTTTTTGCTGACCATCAGGCCGAGGCCGGTGCCTTTGTCTTTTGTGGTGAAAAAAGGTTCGCCGAGGCGGGACAGTTGCTCTTCAGGGATGCCTTTGCCCTGATCCTGTACGCGGATGCGCACCTGATCCGGTTCGGGGAGGCTCGCTTCCAAGACGATTTTGCCGCCGTTTGGCATCGCTTCGACCGCGTTTTTGACAAAATTGATGAAGACTTGCTTCAGTTGGTTTTCATCGCATTCCAGCTCGGGCAGTTCTTCGAGCAGGTGGGCTTCGATCTGGATGTTGTGCAGGATCGCCTGTGTTTCACAGAGCGTCAGGACATCCTCGAGGATCGGCGCGATCCGTTTGCGCTTGAACACGATGGCCTGCGGTTTGGCGAGCACGAGCAGTTCGCTGACGATCATCTCGATCCGTTCCAGTTCGGACTCCATGACCTGCAAGTATTTGTTGGGCGTGTTGTCGCCGAGGCCCATCAATTGGACAAAGCCTTTGAGCGAGGTGAGCGGGTTGCGAATCTCGTGGGCGAGACCGGCGGCCAGTTGCCCGGCGATGCTCAGTTTTTCCGTTTGGATCAGCGCTTCTTCCGACTGCTTGTGCGTCGTGATGTCGCGACAGGTGCCGCTGATCCCGATCACTTCGCCTTGGGCGTTGCGGACGGGGGACAAGGTGGCGCTGACGTAGATCAAACGCCCGTCTTTGCACAGGCGTTGCGTTTCGTAGCTGGCCTTGTGTTCCCCCTTTTTGATTTCGCGGTGGACATTCGCGATCACGTCCTTGAGGAAATCGGGGATGATCGGCAGGTGTTTCCCTACGACCTCTTCTTTGCTCCAACCGAACATCGCTTCAAAAGCGGGGTTGACCTGCAGCACCCGCTCCTCCAGATCGACCATCCAGATCGCGTCGGCGCTGTGTTGGATAAACGCTTCCAAGCGTTCTTTGTGTTTGCGCAACTCTTCTTCGGCGCACTTCATATGGGTGATGTCGCGGCAGGTGCCGCTGATCCCGATCACTTCGCCTTGGGCGTTGCGGACGGGGGACAAAGTGGCGCTGACATAGATCAAACGCCCGTCTTTGCACAGGCGTTGCGTTTGGTAGCCGTTTTCGGAGTGACCGAGCTTGATCCGTTGATGCACCTGTTTGATCTCCTCAGCCAAAAAGTCGGGGATGATCGGCAACTTTTTCCCGATCACTTCCTCCTCTTGCCAACCGAACAGCGTTTCAAAGGCCGGGTTGATCTGGAGAATGCGATCGTCGAGGGAGATCATCCAGATCGCGTCGGTGTTGTTGCGGATAAACGCTTCCAGCCGGTCTTTGGTTCGGCGCAGGTCTTCTTCGGCGTGCTTCATATGAGTGATGTCGCGGCAGGTGCCACTGATCCCGATCACGTCGCCTTCTTCGTTGCGGACGGGAGACAGGGTGGCGCTGACATGAATCAGCCGCCCGTCTTTGCACAGGCGTTGCGTCACATAGCCGCTTTTGGAGTAGCCGGCTTTGATTTGTTGGTGCAGGTTTTCAATCTCGTCCTCGAGGAAAAACGGGACGATCGGCAAACTCTTGCCCACGACTTCCTCTTCCGGCCAGCCGAACAGCGTTTCAAAAGCCGGGTTGATCTGGCAAACGCGGTCCTGGAGATCGGTCATCCAGATCGCGTCGGCGCTGTGGTGCAAGATCGATTCGAGCCGCAAACGATTGCTGACGTCAGGCCCGTCCAGATTTTTCATAGGTAGACCCACTCCAGTATGTATGTTGTCGATCAATTTGTTGACTTTGCGGGGTGATACATCCTATGCATGAAGAGTATATTCGTGCTAACAGATGTCCATGCGGATGAATCCTCCTATTTAGAGTACGGCATGAAAAGGCGATTCCCTTCCATGAAAACGACCTTCGTCATGTGGATATTAAACGCGGCAAGGTCTCTTGGGGCTCTCAAGAGGGGGAGAAGTGATATAAGCTGCAGAAAGGGTGAAGGGCGGGCTGTTTAAGAAATGACGAACTTCAACCGGGAAGCTGAATTTTTTTGTTCTCCACTTGAAGAATATATTCGGTATCCGATATGATAGAGACATAGAAATGATGATTGTTTTTGAGGGCTCAACATAACGGCTGCTCCACTTCCAATGATACGTGGATTCGCTCTTTTTCAAAGAGTCGCAATCCCTTTTATGATTTTTCGATTTTACAAAAAAGGAGCAGATCGCCGCATGAGCACTCAATTCGACCAAATTCTCGAAGCCCTGAAAGAACTCCCCGCCATCTCCCAAGCCGTCAAGCAGATCCCCGTTCTCGTGGATTCTGTGCAAGAGCTGAAAGAAGGACAACAGAAGTTGGAGGCAAGTATCGCCAAGTTGGAAGTCGATGTTGCTGAGTTGAAGACGGACGTCTCTGGACTCAAGGAAGACGTGTCTGGTCTCCAAAAAGACGTCTCCGGTCTCAAGGACGATGTGTCTGACCTCAAGGAGGGCGTCACTACGGTTCAAAAAGATGTGTCCTCTATCAAGGAGGACGTTCGAGTAATTCGGACGCAAACGGCGATGAATGCCGAACTCAGACCGACCGTTGACGATCTGCAGGTACAGGTGTCCTGCCTGTCTCGTCGTTTTGGGTGAGAAACCAGACCCACACTAAGAAGCCGACATCCCTTTGAAGATGTCGGCTTCTTGTATGACTTAGACCTAATGTCAAGGATGCCCAACAGTACAGTACACCCTAGTGATCCAGTTAGTTATTAGGGGGAACTAAGTCACCACGTCGAGTTGCTTTGGACAGTCATCCTGGGTTACATCTCTTGAACTGGAGCTGCCTCTTCGTCTACTTGATTCTCCCTTTCTATTTTTGATTCATATTGATTGATCAGCTCTTGCAATGCATCGCTTGACTGCTTTCTTTCCTCTGCTAATTTATGATAGTTGCTGATTGCGATTGGCCATAGGTGTTTGTTGCTTTCCAATATATCAGTAATATGATTTAAATAATCTCGAGATGAACTGATAACCTCAGCACACATAGCATCATTTATCGATTCTACAAACTCATCCAGCGATTCATTAACTAAAGATCTGTCCCAATAATAATCATGATTGGAAGGATCGAATTCAATCGCTTTACTACAATCAGACAGCGCAGCTGTTAGCAAACTAAAACCCTTTAACTGATCTTCCTCTATCGATGCCAATTCATATAGACATCGACCCCTTATATTTAACAGCTCAGGATTAGCATTTCCTCCGCTATTTATCGTTATCTCCACCGCTTTGTTTGCTGCGTCTAAAGCTTTGTTAACCGTTTCTCTATAAAAGTCATTATTTTCCGTGCCTACTTGGACAATAATGTTGTAATACGAAATAGATATGACTTCATAACAATAGCTTTTCCTGCTCCACCGATTTACAGATTCCGCAGCTTTTTGATACGTCTGTATTGCTGTTTCATAGCCTTCTTTACTATCAAGGGCGAAATTGACATCCCCTCTCAGATCTAAGAAATCAAAAGGAATGAATTGATGATCACCTGCAGATTGAATCCCTCTTTCGCAATATTCAAATGCTTTCATAACATTCCCGACATTATAAAATGCTGAGGCGATTTCAAAAAAGCGATCGTATTCTACCGATTCATATCGAGCTAGTTCCTGTTCCTTTCGCTCCAACTGATCGTCCTGATCCTTAATACTGTCAATAATTTCTTCGACAAGGCCGGAGATCTTCTCCTCATTATCCAATTCAGGTATTAAATTGACCATCCCATCTTCTGAAATAACTGCGATCACACATTTTTTCTCATCTTCGGTCAACTTTTCCCAATAACGGTTTGCCGAGTTATAACGCGCTCCACGACTGGCATCTCCGGTTCTCCCATTGGCGATTCCATCAAGAATAACACCTATTCCGTAGCAGGCTCCAGATTGGTCAAAGTAAATCGCACCATCAATGGAAGTCAAGTACTTTATATGATCAGGGTTAATTTTCCTTGGTTCTATAAGAGTTGATTGCTTCTTGAGCCTCTGAATTTCATTCCGTGCAGTATCTGTGTCCGTTATCACGACCATCGTTCCGTGCTTTTGCTTTCTTGCTTTTCGTATTGTATCTGTAATGATCTCAATGGACTTGGAATCAGATGACTCTTTCCCATAAAGTTGTGACCGAAGTAAGGCAACGAGTTTCTTCGAAGAGTAGTGATCCTCGCCCAGCTTAGGGTTCTTGAAAGAAATGGAGACCAACGTTTCTGCCCCGAGAGACACATTGTATTGATAGAGTTTGTTCTCTCCATCCGTGATAACCCTTCCTTGTCCTTTCGATTTTTCATCTAAGTTCACCAGTGCAAGTTCGTATTTAGATAATCCTTTGAAAGACAATTTTATTGCCATGACGCTTTGCATGAGTCCCCAATCTACCTCACCGACACCGTACACATACTGATGGTCAGCAATTAAATGCAACTCTTGATTCCCATCAGTCAATTCGAGTAGCTTTCGAATTCTTTTTGAATCATCAAGGTCGATCCACTCGTCTTCTAGGAACTTAATGGCAAACTTGATTCGTTGGGCGTCTGTACCGAGAATCGTATTGCGGCTGCAAAATAATATGCTACCAAACGGACTACTGGTCTCATACGTCTTGTTTGATATATCATCAATCTTCTCAAACAGATCATTCATGTAATACGCAGGGTCAACCTTATTTACAAAATTCAGCTTCCCATCACTTTTATAGTCGTTCTGTAAAAACCGATAGAGCTTCCCCATAAAAACCCGCGCCATTCTTCTGGTAAAAAGCGTGATGTCCTCCTTGAATCGAGTCTCCAAGGTTCTACTCTCGTTCAGTTCGATTGCCTCATTGACGGTAGAATAATAATCAACAAAATAATAATCCAATATCATACGTAGGAACGAAAAATCAGGTTTTTTATAGAAAAGATGAATCGTCTCCTCATCTAGGTTCCGAATCTCAAGCAGATAGATGGCTGAGTATTCTTTTTCATCAAGCTTAAGATGGAGTTTGTTGGCATACAAAATACGTGATTCACTCGAATTACTATTTGGCTTGAGATTTCTAATCGTTCCATTCCGCTCTATTTCATTAGTCTGGTTTCTAGGAACTATTTCTTCAACTTTCTTGGGCGACTTTATTAGACTTTGATTTAGAGAAGTCCTTAGCGTATCAAATAGCTTCTCTGGTTCGTTGGACGGAATTTTCTCAATCTGAAGATCCTGAAACATTCTATCCATGTTGGGCAAAATATCTGACCGTACTTTATAACCGGCCTCCTCAGATATTGTTTTCTTTACACGTACAGTTTCTACGACCTTATCCCCATCGTCGATGAGAATTACATAGTATTTCAGATGAAATTGCCGATTCAGCCTTTTTAGTGTATCGCACAAATTTCTATACACATTTTCGTTGATGAGATCTAGCTCTTCACGCATGTCCAACTTTTATACCATCCCTTCTCATAAGCACTCTGGTATAATTGTATATCAACAAATACTACTGATCAAACTTTTATGTTTTTACAGAAAAAATACAGCTCACTCTTCTTCCATCACATAATTGTTCAAGGTTGATATGAAGGGTAGCAAAAAGTTGAGAAAAGGAGTCTTCGTATGAAAGAAGAAATCGTTCTATTTAAGATTCACAGAGCTTTGGAAGAGGGTAAGTCCTTCTATGAAGCTACACGTGCTCATTGGCGGATGGATACCCGACGGTTGCAGCATATTCAGTATGCGGTTGGAGTCGATCGTGGCAAGATCGTTTGCGCTTTCAGACCCTTGAAATGGGAAACGGTTTTAGAGGATGGACCTGATTATAAGAGAAAGCACTTCGAGGGCGTGGAGGTATCAGATGAGGTACTATCTCAATTTCAAGATGCTGAATTGAAATTACTAGCCAAATTCGGGGCACGTAAAGAGTTGGCTTATGCTTCTTTAACCGACATCGACTAGAGTAAGAACATGAGTCGCTCAGCAAACAAAAGACCGATGACGCTTGTAGCCATTTGCGTTCACCGGTCTTTTTGTACTCTATTATTTTTGGATAAACGCCTTCTCCGCAATATCCGTGCGGTAGTGCGCTCCTTGGAACTCGATCTGCTTGACCATCTGATAGGCTTGCTCTTTCGCGGCTTTCAAGTCCGCCCCGTATCCCGTCACGCCCAACACGCGGCCGCCGTTGGTGACGATGCCTGCGTCGGTCTGCTTGGTACCTGCGTGGAAGACGACGCCGTTACCGTTCGCAGCTGCTTCGAGACCCGTGATCAGATCGCCTTTGCGATAGGAGCCGGGGTAGCCTTCGGAAGCCATGATCACGCAGACGGTCGCTCGCTCGGACCACTCGATCTCCTGCTCGGCCAAGGTGCCGTCGACGACGCTTTGGAACAGGGCGAGCAGGTCGCTTTCCAAGCGCGGCAGGACGACTTGGGTCTCGGGGTCGCCGAAGCGAGCGTTGAATTCGATGACTTTCGGGCCGGTTTCCGTCAGCATCAGGCCGGTGTAGAGAATGCCGTTGAACGGGGCGTCCACCGCTTGCATGCCTTTGACCGTCGGGCGGATGATCGTCTCTTCGATCTGCTGCAACAGCGCCTCATCCACCATCGGCACCGGGGAGTACGTCCCCATGCCGCCCGTGTTCGGGCCTTTGTCGCCGTCGTAGACGGGCTTGTGGTCCTGAGACGGCACCATCATCCGAATGGTATCGCCGCTGACGAAGGAAAGCACGGTGCACTCCTGTCCGGTGAGGAATTCTTCGATGACGACTTTGTCGCCCGCGTTGCCGAATTCCTTGTCCTGCATCATAGAGGCGAGTGCCTCTTCCGCTTCCGGCAAGGTCATCGCGACGACGACGCCTTTGCCCGCAGCGAGGCCGTCCGCTTTGATCACGATGGGAGCGCCTTCTGCCCGAACATACGCCAACGCCGCATCCAGCTCCGTAAAGTCGCGGTACTTCGCCGTCGGCACCTGATTGCGTTCCATCACTTCTTTTGCAAATGCCTTCGATCCTTCAATCAACGCCGCCGCTTTCTTCGGCCCGAACGCTTTCAATCCACGCGCTTCAAACGCATCGACGATCCCCGCCAACAGCGGCGCTTCCGGCCCGACCACGGTCAGGTCGATCCCCTCGCGCTCCGCAAAATCAGCCAGTGCCGCCACATCCTCCGCCCCGATCGCCACGCAGCTCGCAAGCTCTGCGATCCCCGGGTTGCCCGGTGCACAATACAGCTCAGGCTTCTGCGGCGATTGCGCCAACTTCCACACGATGGCATGTTCGCGACCGCCACCGCCGACGACTAAGACTTTCATCGGAAAAATCCCCCTTCATGTGAAGATGCCTGAGACTCTACGCGAGAAAGTCTCAGGCCATCGTAACTTTTTGCAAACCGTTTTGGAAAAAGGTTCGAGGTGAGGGAGCGGGCTCCGCCAACTCGACAGTTGTTGCTAGTGTTTGAAGTGACGCGCTCCGGTAAAGACCATCGCGATGCCGGCTTCATCCGCAGCGGCGATGGACTCGGCGTCCTTGATCGAGCCGCCCGGCTGGATGATCGCGGTGATCCCGGCAGCCGCAGCCGCGTCTACCGTGTCGCGCATCGGGAAGAAGGCGTCGGATGCCAGCACGGAGCCTTTGGCCAACTCGCCTGCTTGCTCGACTGCGATCTTCGCGGCACCGACACGGTTCATTTGACCCGCGCCAACGCCGACGGTACGGTCTTCGCGAGCGAGGACGATCGCGTTGGACTTAACGTGCTTGACGACTTTCCACGCGAAGAGGAGTTGTTTCATTTCATCTTCGGTCGGTTGGCGCTTGGTGACGACTTGTACGTCGTCAGCCCCAGCCGTTTTCGCGTCGATGTCTTGGGTCAGCAGGCCGCCTTGCACCTTCAAGGTGGTGCGCGGTGCGCCCAGTGCCGGGATGCCGCCTTGCGGGGTCATCGCGACGGTCATGACGCGCAGGTTTTTCTTTTTCGTGAGCACGTCCAGCGCTTCGTCAGTGTAGGACGGAGCGAGGATGATCTCGAGGAACAGCTCGGACATTTTTTCCGCGGTCGCTTGGTCGACTTCGCGGTTCAGAGCGACGATGCCGCCGAAGATGGAGACCGGGTCGGCTTCGTACGCCTTGGTGTACGCGTCGAAGATCGTTCCCGCAACGCCTACGCCGCACGGGTTGGTGTGCTTGATCGCGACGACGGCCGGTTCGGCGAACTCCTGCACGATGCTCAACGCTGCGTTCGCGTCATTGATGTTGTTGTAGGAGAGCTCCTTGCCATGCAGTTGCTTCGCGCCCGCGATCGTGTGCGGGTGGGTGCCCGGTTCGCGGTAGAACGCCGCTTGCTGGTGCGGGTTTTCGCCGTAGCGCAGGTCTTGTTGCTTTTCGTAGGTGAGCGTGAGGCGCTCCGGGAATTCTTCGCCGGTCACTTTGGTCAGGTATTGGGACACCAGCGCGTCGTACGCGGCGGTGTGACGGAAGACTTTGGCGCAGAGAGCCAGTTTCTCTTCTTTGGTCAGCGGCTCTCCTTGTTCCAACGATTCGATGACGCGAGCATAGTCGTTCGCGTCGACGACGACGGTGACGTCTTGGTAGTTTTTCGCAGCCGCACGCAGCATCGACGGGCCGCCGATGTCGATGTTCTCGATCGCGTCCGCCAAGGTCACGCCCTCTTTTTCAATCGTCGCTTGGAACGGGTACAGGTTGACGATCACGTAGTCGATCGGCTTGATGTGCAAAGACTCGATCGCGTCCATATGCGCTTGGTTCGATCGGATCGCCAGCAGCCCGCCGTGGATGTTCGGGTGCAGGGTCTTCACCCGGCCGTCCATGATCTCGGGGAAGCCGGTGACGTCGGAGATGTTGGTGACGGGCACGCCCGCTTCGGCGAGCAGTTTGTGCGTGCCGCCGGTGGAGACGATTTCGATGTCGTTGCGGACGAGCGCTTGGGCCAGTTCGATGATGCCGGTTTTATCGGATACGCTGATCAGGGCGCGTTTCATAAGTTAGTTCCCTCCGTTCATGATGACGGCTTGGCCGTTTTCCATGCGGATGTCGCCGCGCAACAGCTGTGCCGTGACTTCCGGCAGCAGGCGATGCTCGACGGCGTGAATCTTCGGGGCGAGCGTTTCGCGCGTGTCTTGCGGGTCGATCATCACCGTCTCTTGACGGATGATCGGACCGGTGTCCATCCCTTCGTCGATGAAGTGGACGGTGACACCGGTGTATTTGACCCCGGCGGCGAGGGCGTCGCCGATCGCGTCTTTGCCGGGGAACAGCGGCAGCAGGGACGGATGCAGGTTGATCGTCTTGCCGCCGTATGCTTCGAGCAAGGTCGGTCCGCACAGGCGCATGTACCCGGCGAGGACGATGTAGTCGACGCCATGTGCCCGCAGGTCGTGGACGACTCGCGCTTCGTAGAGCGCTTTGGTTTCGAACTTCTTCGGGGTGTAGACGAGTGCCGGAATGCCGACGCGCAAGGCGCGCTCGATCACTTGGGCCCCCGGCTTGTCACAGACGATGCAAGCCAACTCGCCCGGGATCTCCCCCGCTCGTACCGCGTCGATCAGGGCTTGGGCGTTGGAGCCGCCGCCCGAGGCGAAGATGGCGAATTTCGGTGTGGTGGCTGTCATCTTGCTACAGCCCCTGCTCTTTCAACTGCACATCCTGCCCGCCTTCGGTGACGCGGCCGATCAGGTAGGCGTTTTCGCCCAGCTCGGTCGCGGAGGCGATGACGGCGTCCGCTTGGTCGGCCGGAACGATCAGGACCATGCCGATGCCCATGTTGAAGGTGCGGTACAGGTCGGTCTCGGCGATGTTGCCGAGGCGTTGCATGACGTGGAACACGGGCAGCACCGGCCAGGAGCCGAGGTCGATTTCCACGGACAAGCCCTCGGGCAGAGCACGCGGGATGTTCTCAAGGAAGCCGCCGCCGGTGATGTGGGCCATCGCGTGAATCGCGTGCTTTTCGAGCAGGGAGAGGATCGGTTTGACGTAGAGACGGGTCGGGGCGAGCAGTTCTTCACCCAGCGGACGGCCGATCTCTTCGAACACGTGATTCAGCGCATAGTCGTTGTCGCCAAAGAACAATTTCCGAACCAACGAATAGCCGTTGGAGTGGATGCCGTTGGATGCCAAGCCGATCACGGCATCCCCTTTTTGCACGTTGCGGATGTCGATCATCTTCTCTTTGTCGACCACGCCGACGGTGAAGCCGGCGATGTCGTACTCGCCGTCTTGGTACATGCCGGGCATCTCCGCCGTCTCGCCGCCGATCAGGGCGCAACCGGATTGCTCACAGCCGTCGGCGACGCCTTTGACGATCTCTTCGATCGTCGACGGGACGACTTTGCCGGTCGCGAGGTAGTCGAGGAAGAAGAGCGGTTCCGCGCCCATCACCACGATGTCGTTGACGCACATGGCGACGGCGTCGATGCCGATCGTGTCATGCTTGTCCATCGCAAACGCCAGCTTGAGCTTGGTGCCCACGCCATCGGTGCCGGAGACGAGCATCGGTTGTTTGTATTTCGCGATGTCCAGTTGGAAACCGCCGCCGAAGCCGCCGAGCAAGGTGGCGACTTCGGGGCGCATCGTCCGTGCGACATGCGCTTTCATCCGGTTTACCGCTTCGTTGCCGGCGTCGATATCCACGCCGGCCGCTTTGTACAGTTCGCTCATCGTCGAGCCTCCTAGCGGTCCATGATCGATTTGGAAAAGTCTTCGTAGATCTCGGTCGGGTACTTGCCCGTGAAGCAGGCGTTGCAGTGCCCGTGTTCCCCTGCCCCGCTCCAGCCGAACGCTTTCATCATCTCCGCTTCGGAGAGGTAGGCGAGGGTGTCGGAGCCGATGTGCTCGTTGATCTCGTCGACCGAACGCTTCGCAGCGATCAGCTCGTCGCGTGCGGAGGTGTCGATACCGTAGAAGCAGGAGTGCGTGACGGGCGGCGAGGCGATGCGGACATGCACTTCGGTCGCGCCCGCGTCGCGCAGCATCTGCACGATGCGGCCCGAGGTGGTGCCGCGCACGATCGAGTCGTCGATCATCACGACGCGCTTGCCTTCGACGATTTTGCGGATGGCGGACAGCTTCATCTTCACGCCGCGAGCACGTAGCTCCTGAGACGGTTGAATGAAGGTGCGACCGATGTAGCGGTTCTTGATCAGGCCGATCTCGTACGGGATGCCCGATTCTTCCGCGTAGCCGATCGCCGAGGAGATCGAGGAGTCCGGCACGCCGATGACGACGTCCGCTTCGACGCCGTGTTCGCGAGCGAGGCGGCGACCGAATTCTTTGCGGATCGCATGGACGTTAAATCCGTCGATGTCCGAGTCGGGACGCGCGAAGTAGATGTATTCGAAGGTGCAGAGCGCCTTGCGTGCGTTGTTGGCAAACGGAATCGATTCGACGCCGTCTTTGGAGATGATGACCATCTCGCCCGGTTCGATGTCGCGCACCAGTTCCGCGCCGATCGTATCAAACGCGCAGGATTCGGAAGCGACGCAGTAAGCATCGCCGATCTTGCCCAAGACCATCGGGCGCAGGCCGTTCGCGTCGCGCAGGGCGTACAGCTTGTCGTCGGTGAGGACGGTGAATGCGTACGCGCCTTTGACGATCGACATCGCTTCTTTGATGTTGTCCTGCATGTCCATGTACCCGGCGCGGGCGATCAGATGAGCCACTACTTCGGTGTCGGAGGTGGACTGGAAGATCGCGCCTTGGCGTTCGAGGTGGGCGTGCAGTTGGTGGGCGTTGATCAGGTTGCCGTTGTGGGCCAGCGCCATGTTGCCGCGCATGAAGTTGAAGACGAGCGGCTGAGCGTTGATCAGTTGAGAAACACCGGTGGTCGAATAGCGGACGTGACCGATCGCGGCATGCCCTTTGCCAAGCCGAGGCAGGGCCTCGGACGGAATTGCATCCGCCACGAGCCCCATGCCTTTTTGGCTATACAGTTTCAGGCCGTCGACAGTCGCGATGCCTGCCGACTCCTGCCCGCGGTGCTGCAGGGCGATCAGCGCGTAGTAGGTCAACTCCGCCGCATTTTCATGCCCGAAGATGCCGAACACGCCGCACTCTTCGTGCCATTTGTCAAACATCGAGTCGTCGTCGAGTCGAATCTGGTTGTCGTTCAGTTCATGAGACATGGGATGGCCCCTCTCCAAGTCGATTCGAGGTGTGCAACTTCTTCATCAAGGATGACTTCGTGGTTGACGGTGACGGTCAGCTTATGACCGCCCAAAGTGCCGAGCGCGAGGTGCTCGACTTTCTCTTCTGCGAGGATCGCTTCCAGTGCGGCGACGTTATCCGGCTTGACTTCGACGAGGATGCGGGACGCCGCTTCGCCGAAGAGGAGCGCGTCGAGACGCTGGGTGGAAGTCAGCTCGACGTTCGCGCCGAGGCCGCCGCCGATGCAGGACTCGGCAAGCGCAACGGCGAGACCGCCTTCCGCCAAGTCGTGCGCCGCTTCGACGAGACCCGCTTGGATCGCACGCAGAGTCGCGGTCTGCACCGCTTTTTCCACGTTCAGGTCGAGTTCCGGTGCGTCGCCTGCCACTTGGTTGTGTACGACGCGCAGGTACTCGGAGCCGTCGAGGTCCGCGGTGTCGTGCGGGCCGATCAGCAGGACGCGGTTGCCTTCGCCTTTAAAAGATTGCGTGGTAATATGGTCGATGTCGTCGATCAGGCCGACCATGCCGATGATCGGGGTCGGGTAGATGTCGACGTCATTGGTTTGGTTGTACAGAGAAACGTTGCCCGAGATGACCGGAGTTTCCAGCAGGGAGCATGCGTCGGACATACCCGCGCAGGACTCGGCAAACTGGTAGAAGATCTCCGGCTTTTCCGGGTTGGAGTAGTTCAGGCAGTCGGTGACCGCCAGCGGTTTCGCGCCGGAGCAGTCCAAGTTGCGCGCCGATTCGGCGATCGCGTGTTGGCCGCCTTTTTTCGGGTTCAGGTAGACGTAGCGCCCGTTGCCATCCGTGGTCATCGCCAGCGCTTTGCGGGTGCCGCGAATGGTGACGACAGCCGCGTCGGAGCCCGGACGGACGGCGGTTTGGGTGCGCACCATGTAGTCGTATTGCTGGTAGACATACTCTTTCGACGCGATGGTCGGGGTGCGCAGCAAGGTGTGCAGGGTGTCGGTCAGGTTCTCCGGCACGGAGACGGAAGCAGAGTCAAATGCGAGCGTTTCGTCGAGGTACGTCGGGCGTACCGTCGGACGGTGGTAGACCGGCGCATCGTCGACCAAGGTGGTGACTTCGATCTCGCAGACCGTTTCGCCGTTCCACTTCAGGCGGAGCATGCCGTCGTCGGTGACGCGACCGATGACGACCGCCTCCAGCCCCCATTTTTCAAAAATTTCTTCTGCGATGTGCTCTTTGCCTTTCTCCATGACGACGAGCATGCGCTCTTGGGATTCGGAGAGCATCATCTCATACGGAGTCATGCCTTCTTCGCGGCACGGCACTTGGTTCATGTCCAGCTCGATGCCGGAGCCTGCGCGTGCGGCCATCTCGGAGGACGAGGAGGTCAAGCCTGCTGCGCCCATGTCTTGGATGCCGACGACGGCTCCCGATGCGATCAACTCAAGGCAGGCTTCCAACAGCAATTTTTCCATAAACGGGTCGCCGACTTGCACGGCGGAGCGTTCCTTGGCGTGCGGGTCTTCCGCCGAGGCGAAGGTGGCGCCGTGGATGCCGTCGCGGCCGGTGCGTGCGCCGACGGCGAGAACCGGGTTGCCGACGCCGGATGCGGTGCCTTTGGCGATTTCGTCGTGGGTCATCAGGCCGACGCACATCGCGTTGACGAGCGGGTTGTGCTTGTAGCGGTCGTCAAACACCACTTCGCCGCCGACGGTCGGGATGCCGATGCAGTTGCCGTAGCCCGCGATGCCGGAAACGACGTTGCCGAACAGGTAGCGGTTGTGGGCGTTGTCCGCGCCTTCGATTTCACCGAAGCGCAAGGAGTTGAGCAGCGCGATCGGGCGTGCGCCCATCGTGAAGACGTCGCGGATGATGCCGCCGACGCCGGTCGCTGCGCCTTGGTACGGCTCGATGGCGGACGGGTGGTTGTGCGATTCGATTTTAAAGGAAACGGCGAGGTTGTCGCCGATGTCGATGATGCCGGCGTTCTCGCCCGGCCCTTGCAGCACGTGCGGGGCTTCGGTCGGGAACTTTTTCAGCACGGGGCGGGAGGACTTGTACGAGCAGTGCTCCGACCACATGACGGAGTAGATGCCCGCTTCCACGTAGTTCGGCTGGCGGCCCATCAGGGATACGATGCGGTCGTATTCCTCGTCGTTCAGGCCGAACGTGCGGTAGATTTTCTCTTCGGCGATCTGTTGCGGAGTGGGTTGGTTAGGCACCTTGTTTCGCCTCCCATGCTTTGAGAATCGAGGTGAACAGCGCTTGGCCGTCCGACGAGCCGAGCAGGTCGGACACGGCGCGTTCCGGATGCGGCATCATGCCGAGGACGTTGCCTTGCTCGTTGCAGATGCCCGCGATATCTTCGACGGAGCCGTTCGGGTTGTTTTGGTAGGTGAAGACGATCTGGTTGTTCGCTTTGAGCTTGGCGAGCGTGTCGTCGTCGACCGAATAGTTGCCTTCGCCGTGGGCGATCGGGATGTGGATCACTTGGCCCTGCGCGTAGTCCTTGGTGAAGGCGGTATCGTTGTTCTGCACGACCAGCGGCGAGATCTCGCAGCGGAATTGCAGGTGGTTGTTGTGGATCAGGGCGCCCGGCAACAGACCGGATTCGGTCAGCACTTGGAAGCCGTTGCAGATGCCGATCACGTATTTGCCCGCTTCGGCGTGGGCTTTGACCGCTTCCATCACCGGAGAGAAGCGAGCGATCGCGCCGCAGCGCAGGTAGTCGCCGTAGGAGAAACCGCCCGGTACGATGATGCAGTCATAGGCGGAGAGGTCGGTGGTGGTGTGCCAGACGGCATCAACCGGTTGACCGAGCACGTCTTCCACCGCTTTTACCGCGTCGATGTCACAGTTGGAACCTGGGAAAACCAGTACGGCAAACTTCATGTTAGGCCTCCAAGAGTTCGAATTCGTATTTTTCGATGACGGTGTTCGCCAACAGCTTCTCGCACATTTCGGTGACGCGCTCTTGTGCGACCGCTTTGTCGGCGGTGTTGACTTTCACTTCGAGGAACTTGCCGATGCGGACGTCTTCCACTTCGTCATAGCCCAGCGCGTGCAGGGACTTGGTCACGGCGGTGCCTTGCGGATCAAGGACGGATGCTTTCAACGTAACGTGGATGCGAGCGGTGATCATACTTCGACTCCTCCCAGGCGGCGCAGCATTTCTTGGTACGCTTCTTCTACGTTGCCCATGTCTTGGCGGAAACGGTCTTTGTCGAGCTTTTCGTTCGTGTCCGCGTCCCAGAAGCGGCAGGTGTCCGGGGAGATCTCGTCCGCAAGGATCAGTTCGCCTTGCGGAGTGATGCCGAATTCGAGTTTGAAGTCGACGAGGGTCACGTTGCGGGTCTTCAGGTACTCCACGAGGATGTCGTTGATTTGGCGGCCGTATTGTTCCATTTTCGCAACGGTTTCCGGGGTCGCCAGTTCAAGCACGGCGATGTGGGAGTCGTTGATCAGCGGGTCGCCGAGCTCGTCGTCTTTGTAGTAGAGTTCCACAACGGTTTTCGGAAGCACGGTGCCTTCCGCCATACCGAGGCGCTTCGCCAGGGAGCCCGCCGCGATGTTGCGGACCACGACTTCAATCAGGACGATCTCGACTTTTTTCACGAGTTGTTCGCGGTCGTTGAGCGTTTCCACGTAGTGGGTCGGGATGCCGCGCTCGTTGAGCATTTGCATAAAGATGGTGGAGATGCGGTTGTTGAGGCCGCCCTTACCGATGATCGTGCCTTTCTTCTCGCCGTTGAACGCGGTCGCGTCGTCTTTATATTCCACGATGTAGAGATCGGAGTTGTCGGTCACATAGACTTTTTTCGCTTTGCCTTCGTAGAGCATTTCCGCTTTGTTTACAGTGGTCATGATAAAATTCCTCCCGGTTGTTGGACTGTGTATGTGAAGTTCGTTTACTTGTAGAAAAAAAGAGGTGTTGTCACGGGGCTTTGCTCCCCGTCACCGATCCACGGTCAATGTATGGGACGGCGGCAGAAAAGCCCCGGACAACAGCCTCGTCAATCGCTGTTATTTCTGTTCGAGGTAGGAAGCCACGCCGATCTCTTGGAGCTTGTCGTCTTTGGCGTTGACTTCGGCAGCCAGCTTCTCGCGGTAGGTCACGAGGCGGTCGGCCAGCGCTTCGTCGCCGGTCGCGAGGATTTGCGCAGCCAACAGGCCGGCGTTGAACGCGCCGTTGATCGCAACGGTTGCGACCGGAATGCCCTTCGGCATTTGAACGATCGCATGGAGAGCGTCGACGCCGGAGAGAGCGCCGCCTTGGATCGGCACGCCGATAACCGGCAGCGTGGTGCATGCAGCCACGACGCCCGGCAGATGCGCGGCGAGACCTGCGCCTGCGATGATCGCGCCGAAGCCGTTTTGCTTCGCGTTACGTGCGAGGGTCATCGTCTTGTCCGGTACGCGGTGCGCGGACGAGATGCGGATTTCGGTTTCGACGTCGAGTGCTTGCAGCGCTTTCGCCGCCTCGTTCATCACTTTCAGGTCGGAGTCGCTGCCCATCAGAATCAGTACTTTTTGTGCCATTGGAATAAATCCTCCTCTACGGTAGTCAGTATGATGGCTCAAAAAAAGCCCAGCCGGGTAGACTTACTCGCGCGATAGCTCGGTCGCAGTGAGTGAAACCTACCCGCCTGGGCTTTTATCCCTTCGGTGTCATGCCCGCCTCGACGTACTCTTCTGTCCGTCTGAGGTGGACATGTGAATCGCTCGGACCGCGCGCTTTGATGTGATGATGCCTGAGATGTCGTCGCGGAACCCTAGATTCACTTTCAACTCGTAGTCCGGCGATTCCGGTCGCCGGGTAGAGACTCTCGGGCCGATCCCCGAGGATATACGAGATATGAAGTTTTTGTTCGTCTTTCTAGGTATAGAATAGCAAAACGGACACCCTTCGTCAACCAAAATCCGAACATTATTCACCCCGTGTTGTAGAACGTTCGAATTTTCACGATGTGCGTGCGGAGTTGACATAGTAGCTAGACTTGCTTCATAGACTGTATCATTCCAGAGGTTTGGAGATGATTGCAGTTGGGTCGGACGTTTCGGATTCGGGATACGCAACGCTACATATTCTTACCGTTGTTGTTCCCTTTGATGCCCTTGTTGTTGCAAGTGATCCACCCCGCATGGACGGTGGTGCTGTTCGTCGCGGAGGGGTTTTTTATCGGGTTTACGTTTTGGATGCTGTTTCGCACGCGCGAGTTGGAAGTGTTGGACGGGGAGATCCGGATCGATCGGGGAAGATGGGAGCAAGTGGTGTCGCATGAGCGGTTGCAGGAGATCTTTTTGTTAAAAGGGCAGTTGGTCCAGTTTCGGATTGAGAAAAGGCAGCGATATGTCCGAGTGTTGGGGGAGGATTATGAGGCGGTGGTGCAGGCGCTGCAGGAGTTCGGGTGGAGGAATGCGGTGCCAGTGACGGATAAGAGAGAACAAAAGGGAACCGCTCAAAGTAAAAAATAAACGCAAACGAACGCAATACTTCATAGTATTGCGTTCGTTTGCGTTTGAGACTAGAATCACCCCTCTTTATCGTCCAGATGGTTCCGATACGTTCGAAAAATCGAGTCTGCTAACCTTGTACCAGTGGACACCAATTTCGAAAGCACTCGTATTTGTTCAGCACAAGGGATGCTGTCAATTGGATGAGGATAGTTAATGGAATGGTCTATCTCCCCCCAAATTTCTTCAAATAAAGTTCTCACTTGAATCTCACATGTTATTGGACTATCCTCCCTAGGCTTAACTAGATAGTGGATACTTGTATAGAAACTTTCTTTTTGCCTACAGTTAATACCTAGGCCTTCGTAAAATTTTACGGACTCTGGATCCCAAGTATAAGCCTTTGGTTCCTCAGCGAACACCCAATCTCCACTAATAACTTTTTCCGTTATCTTGTTATGAATAATTGGGAACTGATCTTGATATAAGTGCAATACACGAAGCCCAGCTAAATCAGTGATCTTCTGGAATAAATTATCGCTATTTATTTTTTCACCACCATGTAACTTACGGCGTAATTTATCCACTAGATGGTCTGGATCTTTCAATCTATATTTAATAGAATGGATTACTGATGTCGTTTTGTCATTGAATGGTGGCTCTGTTTCGAAATAGTCTCTTACACCGTTTAGAAATTGCAAAAACCTATGGTGGTAGTTTCGGTACTCAAGAACACAACTATTAGTTATTTCATCATTACTCATATAACCACCCCCCGTTAGAGTTTGTCTATTCTCTTTAGTAAATCCTCTGTAAACTCTCGATACTTTTCTTTCGTCCCTTCATAAGTTTCACGACTTCCGCCTCTAATGGTTGCAACATCCTCAGCTGCCAAATTCTCTAGACTGGGAATCTTCCACATGGGATTCTTATACTTTTGAGTAATGTTCGGTAAGGTATTATGTGTGTGCATGATTGCCCTACCACCGATTGGTGCTCTAAGAACATCTTCTTCTAAATGTTCCCTCACATCACTCTGAATGTATTGCTCTACAGTTTTCGGGATCTGAAGAGCGTAATTATAATGAGCCTGAGCCAAGTCCAATGGGGTAGCATTTGTGTACTTCTTAGCATTGTATATGGTGAAACCCAGAAAACTTACAAATTTCCCAGGGAAGTACGATCTTTTTTCGTTCGAGATCAAACTGTAAATTGTCTCAAATTCCTTTTTCCATCTAGAGAGATAATCACCTATATTTCTGATCCCATATAAAGAAAACATGTCTGGCAAACAAGGTATCAAAAATCCATCTACCGTGGAGATTATTACCTTATTCAAAATCCCAAGACTTGGAGAGGTATCGATAATTGCGAAGTCATAATCGTAACTTCTGCCATACTCCTCGGCCAAATTCCGAATCTTAGTCACGGTTCTAATTGCCAAAGGGTCACCACGATAAACACCGTTCCACCTTTCTGCGATTTTATCTTCATACATATGCATGGTAAGCCTGCCAGATATAAGTCCGAGATTTTTAGAGATTTCCACTGGTGGGGGCAATGTCTCTAAATCACCAGTTCCTTCTTCAGTAGTTTTAAGCAAATAGTGAAGTGTTCTCGGTTCTGAGTTTAGCCTCTGGAATGCTTCATTCCCGACTCTATCTTTTGAAGATTTAAAATCCTCAATAAAGGTATCTTCCTTAGCCCAAATATCCATTATCTGTTCATCGAACAACGAACAAATTGTCAAATTACACTGGGGGTCTGCGTCGATCATCAAAACTCTATACCCCATCTCGGATAAACAATGGGACAAGTGGTAAGCCAATGTTGTCTTCCCCACTCCACCTTTATTATTAAACAACGAAATAATTCTCATATCAGCGCCTCCTTGCATAATGTGAATATCTTGCGCGTTTCATTATATCATACTGTTGCAATTTTTTTCAATTTTATCATCAAGGTTATATCATGCACTACAGATATCATCGATATTTTGTTAATATAGCAGAAAATCACTTGCGAAAGAGGCGATATTAAAATGATAGAGATTTATCTGGTCAGACACGCCCATTCGGAGTTCGTCCCGGGGCAGGAAGTCGAGCGCGGGCTGTCCGTGCGCGGGTTTGCGGATGCGGAGCGAGTGACGGCGGCGTTGGCGAAGGAGGACATCGAGGCCGTCGCGGCCAGCCATTACAAGCGGGCGATTCAGACGGTGCAGGGCGTGGCGGATGCGCTGGAGACGGAGGTTGTGATCGTCGAGGAGTTTCGCGAGCGGGAACTCGGAGAGGTGGAAGTGGCGTCGGCGGAGGAGCATCAGTTGGCGGTGAAAAGGTTGTTTGACGAGCCGACTCTCGCCTATCCCGAGGGGGAGTCGAATGCGGAGACGCTCGCTCGCGGCTTGGAGGGCTTGCGGAACTTGCTGACCGCGTATGCCGGGAAAAAAGTTG
The DNA here is from genome assembly GCA_035776695.1 of Bacilli bacterium. GTDB lineage: Bacteria > Bacillota > Bacilli > Tumebacillales > Tumebacillaceae > Tumebacillus. Next base: position 5,308 of record DASTWJ010000171.1, on the reverse strand, counting down.
CGGTCGGGACGCATGGCAACACGATGGTCGTGTTGATGCAGCATTTTGATCCGCAGTTTGATTTTGCGTTTTGGCAGGAGTTGGGGATGCCGGATGTTTATAAGCTGCGGTTTGAGGGAGAGTCATATCTGGATGCGACACGGGTGTTGCTCTGATTTTGACTGGAGAGCTACACCTAAACCCCCTTACACTAGCACAAGACAAGTAGAAGCACAAGACAAGACGAGTAGAAGCACAAGCATAGAATAGCCACTACTACGGTCTACGAAAAGAACCCCCTTTCAGCTGTGAGAAAGGGGGTTCTTGGTTATGTCTTATGTTTTGTTCAAGTCTTTATTGCTCCGCCACGTTTAGTACCCCTTGTAAAAACCGCCGTCCACTAGTAAATCCTGCCCCGTGATGTAGCTCGATTCATCCGACGCGAGGAACAGCGCGGCATTGGCGAATTCCTGCGGGTCGCCGTAGCGGGCGAGCGGAATCTGGTTTGTCAGTGCGCTTTGGACTTCTGCCACACTGTGACCGGTGGCTTCCGACTTGAGATGATCGAGGTGCTTCACGCGGTCGGTGTCGATGCGCCCCGGCAGCAGGGAGTTGATGCGAATGCCGTGTGGCGCGAACTCTTGGGACAGCAGTTTAGTCAACGCCGAGACGGCGGGACGCAACGTACTGGACAGCGTCAGGTCGAGGTCAGGCAAGTCAACGACGACAGAGGAGCAGTTGATGATCTTCCCGCTCCCAGACTTTTGCAGCATGGGAAACAGGGCGCGGGTGATGCGCACGACGCTCATCACATTCAAGTCGAACGCCGCTTGCCATGCCTCGTCGTCAAGGTCGAGAAAATGCCCCGCGGGCGGGCCGCCTGCGTTGTTGACGAGGATGTCGAGATGCGAAAACTCCGCTGCCAACGTCTGCACGAGGCGAGCGATGTCTTCTTTTTTCGACACGTCGACGGCCAGCGTCCGCACGTCAGCACCCGTTTGCTCGCGGATGTCGGCGGCGGCTTGTTGCAGGTGTTCTTCATTGCGGGAGGTCAGCACCACGGTAGCTCCTTCTTGAGCGAAGCGCAGGGCCATCGCACGGCCCAAGCCTTTGCTTCCTGCGGTGATGACGGCGATCTTGTTCTGTAGTCGCATGGTCTGTCCCCTCCTCCTCTTTTTGCAAAAAGTTCTCTGTTACAAGTGGCGCATAACGCCTTCCAACGAGATGACGGCAGATCCGCCGACTTGAACAACAGGGCCTTGCTCGGACGAGGTGATCGTGATCAGCAGCTGACCCGGTCGTCCGACGGTATGACCTTGCCCGACGCGCAGGCGGTGGGTTTGGTCAGGCGACAGAATTCCGTCCAGCACCAAGTACCCCGCCATCGCGCCATTGGCCGATCCGGTCACGGGGTCTTCGGGAATGCCGACCGCAGGGGCAAAATCGCGGGTGTACAAGTCCAGCCCCTCCGTCTCGGATTCAAAGGTAAAAAGGTGCGTGGTCGCCGCCGTTTGTCTGCGGTTGAGTGCTTCGAGACGGCTCAAGTCGGGCACCGCGCGGTCGATGGCCGTGCGGTTTTTCACCGGCACGAGCAGGTGCCAGTTGCCCGTGTTCCCAAGGCGAATCGGGTAGCGATCGTCAAGGTCGGTCGGCGCGAGACCGAGAAGTGCGGCGACTTCTTCAGCCGGGACGTCGATCTCTTTCGTCTGCGGCGACACTTGCGTCATGACGACCGCTTCCAATTGACTGTCGCGCAGTTGCCAGTCGACGGGCACCAACCCGATGTTCGTTTCCAAAACCAAGCGGTCGACGCGCTCCGTCCAGCCTTCCACCGTGCCCAACACCCAAGCCAGCCCGATGGTGGCATGTCCGCAGAAGTCGATCTCCGAAGTCGGGGTGAAATACCGCACGCGCAGATGAGCGTCCGGGTTGTTGGACGGCAACAGGAAAGCCGTCTCGGACAGGTTCAGCTCGCGAGCGATCTGTTGCATCTGTTGCTCGGCCAGGTGCCCCGCATCTAACGCCACCCCCGCCGCGTTGCCGCCGAACAGGGTGTCGGTGAAAGCATCGACATGGAAAATCTTCATCGTATGTAACTCCTCCTTCTCTCTAGGGGAACTCCTCGTAACTCTCTTGCTTCTCAGTATAAAGGAGTACCTGCCGAGGAGGTACTTCGCAAAAGCGATGCGGGCTATCACTGAGGATGATCGCTCTACGCCAAGGCACCCGCCTGCTCTTCGTCCGCCTGATGATGCACCGTTTCCACAAACGCCTGCCAAGCACGCGACAGGTACAGGTCCCGCCTGCGAATCAGCAAGGTGGTCAGCCCCGCATACCGTTCGGGGATCGGATGCAAAGCCACCTCATCGGCACGGGTTCTTTTTTCCACATACGAACGAGGCATCAGGGTGAAGCCGAGACCGGCTTTCACACATCCCAGTATGCCCTCCGATGTGCCGAGTTCCATCAACTTGAACGCCTGTTGCCCTTCTTGCCGTAGCCACTCTTCCAGACGCGTGCGGTACAGGCAGCCGGAAAACATCACGATGTAAGTCTGCATCTGCAGATCGCCTAAGCTGCTGACAGGCGGATGGTCTGGTGCGGTCACCAGCACCAGTTCGTCTTCCGCGCTGTCCTCCTGCACGAGATCGGGGTGACGGACCGGCCCTTTGACGAACGCACCGTCGAGCTTGTAGTGCAACACATCCTCGATCAGTGCCGCCGTCGAGCCGACGCGCAATTGCACCTCGACGTCGCGGTATTCTTTTTGATACGCGGACAAGATCCCCGGCAGTCTTACGGCCGCCATCTCTTCCACCGCTCCCAGAGACAGCGCACCACGTGGATGCCCCTCCTCCTTGACCGCCTGCACCGCTTCCTCGCAGAGATGAAAAATCTGCTCGCTATACGCCAACAGCGTCTGCCCCGCCGCCGTCAACGTGATCCCGCGACTATGGCGGTAGAAAAGCGGCGTCTCCAACTCCTCTTCCAATTGTTGCATCCGAGCGGTGACGTTCGATTGGACGTAGTTTAAACGTTGCGCCGCTTTCGACAAGCTCCCCTCTTCGGCAACGGCGCGAAAGACTTTGAGCAGTCCAAGATCCATGCGGATTCACCTCTATCGTTCCCGTGTGTTTGGTTCCTGTTTTCAAGACCTGTCGCGTGGTTTCCTGCCGGGAGTATTTCCGAGGAAATGATTTTCGACGATTTAATACAAGCTGACTTCCCCGTTCCGCACAGGCTGGTCCCAGTTCCACCAGTCGACCTTGCCGACGAAGGGGGTGAGTACGGAGGGTTCGTCGCGGAGTTTGAGCAGTTCCTTGGTCGGGCCGGTGACGAGGGCGCCGTAGAGGTGGACGCCGTTTTGCTGGAGATAGTCGAGGCGATCGGCCAAGGTGTTGTGAGACAGGTGCGGCATGTTGCGGAGCCAGTACAGCTGCGGCTCCATCTCCTCGGCCAGTCGCTTGCTGTCGGCCAAATATTGCATTTCCTGCAGGAAGCCTTTCGTTTGCAGGTCGGTGGAGTCTCCGGTCGCTCGACCGTCGCCGCTTTCGTCGATGTAACCGATCTGCGACGCGGGGAAGCCCCAGACTTCGCCTTCGCCGAGCAGGGCGCTTTGGTGCATCCCGGCTTCGTCCGTCAGGTAGGGGGCTTCGAGGCCGGTGTCGACGGCGTACCAAGTGGTGGCGAGGTCGTATTTGTCCGCGAGCTTGGCGTAGTCGTCCAAGGTCAGCAGGTGGTCGAAGGAGATCGCCAGTTGCGCGACGGTGCCCTCCGGCAGTTGCTCCAGCGTGTGCCAGCCCGCATGGTTTTGCTGTTCGATCACGCCGCGGTCATCGAGGTCGGCGACCGGGTAGTGGAAATAGAGCCTTTTCTTAAAAAAGTTCTCGCTCCACGTTTCGCGGGAGGAAAGACTGGTGAAAAACAAGTTGTGTTGAAAATACCCGATGCCCGCCTGCTCTCGCCCGACTTGGTCGCGCAGCTCGTATTTGGTCTCCACCGTCCAGCCCACGCCGCTCGTCGTGCTGGAGCCGATGGTGACACCCGGCTTGGTGAACTCGATCATGTCCCGTGTCGTACGGAAGAGATCCCCTTCCGTCGGGCCTTGGTACCAGACGCTGAATAACGAGTTCGTCACCATCAGCAGGATACAAGCACCACCGACCGCTCCGGCGGTGAAAACGGTGTTGATGATCCGCGAGCGCCATTTGCCTCGGCGGAAGATGCGCATTTGTTGCTGAGCGGTTAGGCTCGGCAGGGTTTTATTTGCCGGATCGTGGGTTTTGCCCGCTTGAGGCAGCGGGAGCGGAAACGCCTCCTCATCGAGCAGCATCAGCTCTTCCAGCCGTTGTTGATAGGTGCTATGTTCAGTCAGTTGCCGTTGCAACCGTTCCTTTTCTTCCTCATTCAGCTCTCCGCGCAGATAGCGGAGCAGTCGTTGATCCAACTCGTGTCCATCGTTCATCGGTCTGTGTCCATCCTTCATCGGTCGGTCTCCTCCTTCCAACTGGTGCGAAGTCGTCGCCGTCCGCGGAACAGCGAGGATTTCACGTCGCTTTCGGTCAGCCCGAGCACGTCGGCGATCTCGTCGTAGCTCAGGTCGTGGTAGTAGCGCAGGAGCAGGACTTGGCGCTGTTTCTCCGGAAATGTCGCGATCATCTCGGAGAATGCCCGCCAAGCCTCTTGGTCGAGCAGCTCCTGTTCAGGGGCCCGCATGTGCGGGTCGCTGCGGGCGTCCAGTTGCCGGAGGTCGGCGTGGACGAGGCGCTTTTGTTTGCGGGTGGTGTCGATGAAGGCGTTGTAGGCGACTTTGAACAGCCACGGTCGCACTTTGCCTCCGTCAAACGTCTCCCAGAACTGAAATGCCCGCGTGAACGCCTCTTGCGTCAAGTCTTCCGCCAGTGCTCGGTCGCCCGTCAAGCGGAGGAGGTAGTGATAGATGTCTCCCCTTTCATCCGTACCACGTTTGAAGGTTGGAAAAAGTTGCAGTGTGGTGTCGGAAATGTGAGGTTCCTGTTGGGCGCGTCTTTTTCCTGCCGGGCATTCATAGGATGAGAGTACGTGAGGGAACGGTTTGTGAGGAGGTGGCGAGGATGTTGCTGGGGGACTATCTGTTGACCTTCCCGAGTTATGCGTTGGCGGACTTGTATGATGAGTTGTACCAGCCGGGGGTGCGAGTGACACTGTCGGACGAGGGGTACAGGCGGGCGATCGTCGAGTATTGGGAGGATGCGGAGAACTGGCGAGACTTCCTTCGCGAGCGCACGCCGACCGAGCGCAAGATGCTGCTCCGGCTGGCGATGCACGCGCAGATCCCGATCAATGCGTT
>DASTWJ010000170.1:0-4203 GCA_035776695.1 Bacilli bacterium | reverse complement strand
GGTTCCTTCTTCGATTCGTCAACTCCAGCAGCTTTCCACAGCGGCGAGAACGCTGGGAATGAAAGCGGTCGTGATCTCTCTCTTGATGATTCCGAATTTCGGAAGGATCATTGGAGCAGTCAATTCGATGGCGAGTGCAATCAAGGCACGCATCCTAGGAACCCTCGGGAGTGTTCTGGGGAAGGGAATCGCACGTGCGGCGGTCATCGGTGCTCAAGGGCTGGAGATGTTGCGCGATGTAGGGGGAACGTTGGCCGCCCCGATCCAACGAGGCATGAACAGCGTGATCGCCTCCCTGCAACCGATCGGCAAAGTCATTTCTCCCGTGATCGGTGCTCTCCGGAGGATGAACAGCGCTTTGAATCTGAGTGGTCGAACAGCTTGGATTTTCGATGGTTTGCGTTTGGGCGCTTCCGCGGTCGGAACGGCCGTGCAAAAGATGAGCAACACGGCCGGGGCTGCCATGCAAAAATTGAAGGCGAGCTTCAGCGAGACCGCTCTGGCACCAAACAAGATGGTGGACAGCATCAAAGGGGTTGCAGGCAAGTTACAAAATCTCGCCGTCGACGGCATGAAAAACGCGGGCTCCCTGATGTTTGGACAAGCGCTCCAGCAACAACAAGCGCTTGACAACATCCAGGCACGAGCCGGCAATGATGCCCAAGGTCAGGAGGTCTACGACAGGATCACCCATGACGCAGCCAGCTATGGGCAAGACGTCCAACAGGCATTGAACAGCGCCCAGGTGTTTATGTCGAAAACGACAGACCCCCAACAGTTGGAGGCGCTCTACAAGCTCACGTTGCGGTACGCTGCAGTTAACCCTTCCGGGGGAGTTTCAGGGGCAACATCTGCTATCAAAGCGATGATGACAGACGTCAAATCGCCGGAAGATATGTCGAAGTTCACAGCGAACCTTGACCAACAGCTCACCCAGCAAAATATGTCGCAAGGCACTTTTGATAAGACGCAAGAGAGTCCGTTGGCCAAGTGGGAAACGGTGCAGGTCGAATTTCAGCAGAAATTTGTCCAAGCGGGCCAAGTGGTGATGGAAGCCTTGGGTCCCGTGTTCGATCGTTTGTCCGATTTTCTGACGAACGGAAGCACCGATGGATTTTTCTCCGCGTTGAGCAACGGGGTGTACATGGTGATTCAGGCGATCGGAGTCATGATAGATGTTTTGCAGGCCGTGTTCGGCTTTATCGTCCAGAATTGGTCGGTGATCGAACCGATCTTGCTGTTGATCGTTGGGGTCTACTTGACCGGCATGTTGATCGGGATTCTGGAAGTGGCGGCCGCCTGGCTGCTCGCGATGTGGCCGATCCTGCTTGTCGTGGGAGCTATCGCCTTGATCATCAAAGTGCTTAACATGTGCGGAATCAGCACCGATCAGATCTTGGGTTTCATCGGGGGCGCGTTCGGCACGCTGTTTGCCTTCATCTGGAACATGATTGCATTTGTCTGGAACCTTTTCGCAAGTTTCGCCGAGTTTCTGATCAACCTGTTCATCGACCCGGTCTATGCGGTGCGCAAGCTTTTCTACGACTTGGCGATGACGTTCCTCGGCCATATCTACAACATGCTGCGAAGCGTCGAGGACTTTTCGGGCGGCTTTTCCTCCGTAATGATCGAAGCGATCAACTTTGTGCTCAAAGGCATCAACCTCTTGATCGATGGGCTGAACAAAATTCCGGGCTTCAATCTCTCGCATATCGAGCTGTTTGACCCGAAAAACGTGCATGCGGTCAGCGACAAAGTGAAAGCCATGATGGACAATCTGAAGGAACCGACTTCGGATAAAAACATCGTCTCGATTCCGCGAATGGAAGAGAAAAACCTAAGCACCGCCTACGATTCCGGTGCGAGCTTCGTGTCAGGCTTGACAGATGGCTTCAATTCTAGCAAGCAGAACGATTCGGGAAGCTCCTCTGCCCTTGATGCGGGTGCGAGCCTTGGCACCGGCTCCGGTTTTACGGGAGGCGCTGGCTCAGGGTTTGGCACTGACTCCGGCAACGGTTCCCTAGACAAAGTCGGGGAGGTCGGGCAAGTCAACAAAATCGACGATACGGTCGATGTGTCCAGCGAAGACCTGAAGGTCATGCGCGAGTTGGCCGAGATGCAAAGTATCCAGAACTTCGTGACGCTGACACCGACAGTGTCCGTCCAGACGGGTGACGTTCACAACAGTGCAGATGTGGAGACAATCGTTCGCAAAATCGGAGAGACGCTGCAAGAACAGATCGCAACGTCGGCTGCGGGGGTGTATGGTCATGGATGAGTACGCCATCTGGCTGAGTTTCAATAACGAGGAGAAAAAATTCCGCCTTCCCGTCAACCCGGAATCGATCGAACTGAAAGAAGCGGGAACGGGCAGTTCGTATGAAGTCAGTGGTCTTGGGGAGATCAACGTGATTAAGAATCCGAAGCTGACTGGCTATCGGTTCGACAGCCTCTTTCCGGCGCAGCACTACCCCTTCATCGTAGGGGATGAGTTGCACCCTCCCCTCTATTACATCAACCTGATCAAAGAGTGGATGGGGACCCGCCGACCAATTCGCTTTAAATTTACGGGCTCGTCGTTCAACATCAACGAGGCGGTCTCCATCGAAAGTTTCGATTGGAAAGAGGTGGCCGGGTCGCCCGGCGATATCGAGTACGCGTTGGAGTTGAAGCAGTACGTCTTTTACAAAGCGCAAAAAGCGGTACCCGTTGCTCAAAAGGCTACTTCATCCTCCACCTCAGCGGATGCCTCCAAACCGGTTCTCGCCAAGCAAAACCCTCCGCGACCGGATGAACGCCAACAGCCGAAGACCTACACCTTGGTTGCGGGCGACACGCTTTGGGCGGTCGCCCAAAAGTTCCTCGGAAACGGGGCGCGGTACAAGGAAATCCAGAAGCTGAATCAGATCACCGATGCCGAAGTCACGCGTTTGCCGGTCGGCAAAGTGATCAAGTTGCCGTAGGGGAGGAGGTGCATTATGCCGCTTGAAGTCATGCTCGACAACAAGAACGGAAACATGTGGGACATCTCCCAGATCGTCACCAGCGTGACTTGGAAGACGAGTCGGATCGGCAAGGCTTCCAGTTGTGAACTTACGCTGATCAAAGGCGGTCTTTTTCAAAGCACGGCCTTCCAAGTCAACAACGGTGATATCGTGCGGGTGCGCAAGGACGACACGAACGTATTTTACGGGTATGTCTTCACTGTCAATACGGGCAAGGATGAACAGGTTAAACTCACCGCCTACGACCAAACCCGTTACCTGATGGCGAACGACACCTACGTGCTGAAAAACGTAACGGCAACCGAGGTCATCCGAAAGATCGCCGGGGACTTCGGCCTGAAAGTCGGACAGTTGGCCGATACCAAGCACAAGATCCCCTCGATGGTCGAGGATAACAAAAAGCTGATGGACACGATCTGCAAAGCTTTGGACTCGACGCTGATCGCCACGACGAGAAACTACACGTTCTATGATGATTTTGGTGAGCTTCGATTGCGTGACATCGAAGACTCCATCGTGGAATGCCTGATCGGGGACGAAAGCTTACTGGTTGACTACGAGTATAAGCGCTCGATCGACAGCGAGACGTACAACCGCGTGAAGCTCGTGCAAAACAACAAGCAGACGGGTAAGCGGGACGTGTACATCGCCCAGGACAGCGCGAAGATCGCCCAGTGGGGGCGCTTGCAATACTTCAATGTGGTCGATGAAAAGCAAAACGCCGCCCAGATCAACGAGCAGTTGACGAACTTGATGAAACTCAAGAACCGCGAGCACAAAAGCTTGCCGCTGACCGCGCTGGGCGACTTGCGTGTTCGGGCCGGTAGCGTCGTGCCGGTCATGATCAAGGAATACGACATCAACCAGTATTTCTTGGTGGACGAATGCACGCATTCTTTTGAAGGGGCTGACCATACCATGAAACTGGAATTGAAGGTGATCTGATGGCACTGATTGACCATTTGAAACAGATCGTTGCCGACACGACGGAAGCTTCGAACCCGGTCGCCGTCTTGATGGCGACCGTCTCCCAAACCCATCCTTTGGCCGTTCGCGTTGACCAACGCTTTGAACTGTCGGAGGATTTTTTAATCCAAACGGAGGCCACCATGGAGCTTACGTTCACCGTCGATGGTGTGGAGAAGATCATCCGCAGAGGGCTTAAAGTTGGTGACACCGTAGCTCTGCTACGGGTGCA
>DASTWJ010000169.1:0-12171 GCA_035776695.1 Bacilli bacterium | reverse complement strand
GGCGGTCGACCGCTGCGATCGGCGAGATTTCTTTCGGATCATGCCCGATCAGATAAGGCAGTTCCCAGAGAATCACCGACGTGAACGGGAAGTCGGGCAGATGCGTCCAATGCGGCATGTTCTCGCCCAAGTAGGTCTGCAGGTCGGAGAACGGCGAGTCCGCCACCACCGCCTGCACCTCGGGCGCATCGGCCGCCGCCATCAGCGCCGTCGCCGCGCCCATCGAGAAGCCGAGCAAGCCGATGCCTTGCCCGCCGTGTCCCGCGCCTTCCACATAGTCGATCGCCGCGAGCAGGTCTTCTTTTTCAAACAGCCCCACCGTGGTCATCTCGCCGTCCGATTCGCCGGAGTTGCGAAAATCGAACAGGAGAACGGAGATGCCTTGGGCCACCAGCGCTTGTGCCGTCGGCAGGGCCGGTTCGCCTTCGCGGTTGCCGCGAAAGCCGTGCGCCATGACCACGACGCGCTGTTCGTCGCCGCCCGGCAGCCACCAGCCGCGCAGCTTCGTGCCGTCGCGCGAGGTAAATGTCACATCGTCATACGCGAGCCCGACCGAAGCGGGCGTCGTCGTCAGCGGTTTCTTCGCCGGATGGGTCAGCACCCACCCGACCACGCCGGAGGTGATCGGCACGGCCAAGAGCACGATCACCAGCGTCCAGATCAGAATTTTCCATTTGGAGACGCGGCGGCGTCGAAACGATAACCCCGCAGCGGGGGTGCGATTCAAACTCGGAATCAATGCGGTCAGCCCTCTCAAGATGATGTCCCTATTACTTTCTCGCTCCCCTAAGCAAATCTCCTTTTTTATCACGAAGAAACTTGTCGTTCTGTAAGCTACCTAACGTGTAATCCGTCTCATCCGGTGGTAAACTGGAAGTTGATGTTTGCAATTCCATTAGAAAGTAGGTCGAAACAGACATGGCAGATACTGTGAAAGTTACGATTCATCTGGAAGAGACGGAAGAAACCGTTTCCTTTGACATGCCGAAGGGTGGCAACTTGCTCGAAGAGTGCAAGAAGCGCCACATCGAAATGGAATGGGGCTGCATGAACGCCGAATGCGGTCAATGCTCCGTGAAGCTGCTCCAAGGCGAAGACAATGTCAACGACCCGACCGAAGAGGAGATCGACTTCCTGCTCTTCCGCATCGACGACAACCATCGCCTCGGTTGCCAACTGGAAGTGTCCGGCGACATCGAAGTGGACCATCCGGCCCGCGACTAACCCTCGCCGATTTGATACGAAGCCGCACGCCGTGCCCGGGTGCGGTTTTTCGTTTTTGGAAAAAGGAGCGTGTATCGATGCGATACGTCTACGAGCAGAAACTCGGCCTGTTCTGGCTGGTGATGGGCACCGCCGCTTTGGCCACGGTGTTTGTCCTGAGCGGACAGGCGCAATTCTGGGGGCGCACGGGAGCGCATGATTTCTGGTTGTTGCCGCCCGTGTACCTGTTGTTTGTCGGTTTGATCTGGCGAAAATACGGCGTGCTTCAAGCGGTGCGCACGGATGAGCGGGGAATGATGGTGGAACGCCGTTTTTTGCCGCCTGTCGTCTGGCGTTGGGAAGACCTCCACGCCTCCTATCGACCGAGTAAGCGGCGCGGGGCGGCCGGTGTGTTGCTGGAAGCGGGAGAGGGCGGACAGAGTGCGGAGGAGCCTGAGCCGTATTTCCTGTTGTTGCAGCGCTTGGAGGGGGCGGAGGGTTTGTTGCAGGAGCTGGAACAGCGCCTCGGCGACCGCTTTCAACGAGAGGAGGCGCGACGCGGTGGCGAAAGTAACTTGTGAGATCGAGATTCGCGCCTCCGTCGAGGAGGTTTGGCAGGTGATGCAGGACCCGACGCGACGCGGGGAGTGGGATTTTCGGATCACGGGCGGTCGCTTCACCAAGGACGGCCACCCGACGAAAGGCGCGACGTTTACGGTCGGCGGGCGGATGGTGCTGCCGTATCGCTTCGACATGGAATATCTGGCGGTCACCCCCTACCGCCAGACGGTGGTGCGGCTGGTGCGTGCGCATGGGCTGCCGATCGCCGAAGGAGCCGGCTCTTGGACCTACCTCGTCGAAGGGCCGGAGCGGTCGCTGGTTCGCTCGGCGTTTCGCTTCACGTTGAAGCAGCCGTGGCATTTTCTGTTCGACAAGTGGTTGCTGACGCCGTTGATGGTGCTGGTCACCAAACGCAGCCTGCGCCGTCTGCGCAAGTTGGTGGAGCGAGAGCGCAAATTTCGACAGGGTTCGATATAATTTTCGGCATTAATGTTTGAGAAGTAGTGCGTGAATAATGTTTAGGATAAATCATGATTATGACACTTTCTTTTTATCATTGACTTTGATAGAGAATTTTTGTATTGTTGATTTAGGAGAAAATGGTATTCGTAATTTTCATACACTTATCGTTTTCCACTAGCTTTTGTAGGAGGGGTTTTCCATGGCAAAAACTGAAGCACACGGTTCCAGCGTTCAAAACATTGTAGAAGGTTGCGGTGTCTTCCAGCGCCGCGTCAAGACGATGCTCGCCGAACGCGGGATCTCTGAAATCGACTCGAACAACTGGTATGATCTCGAAGTCGTTCTGTCCGTCACGGAAGAACTGGCCAGCTCGGTTGGCCCGAACGTTCTCGTCGAGATCGGCAAATACGCGCCGAAGAATGCTCAATTCCCGCCGGAAATCGACTCCTTTGAAAAAGCCCTGAGCACCTTGGATGTTGCGTACAAGATGAACCACCGCAACGGCAACATCGGGGAATACAAAGTGGTACAGGAAGACGCGAAGACGTTTAAAGTGACCTGCGACACTCCGTACCCGTCGAAGTTCAACCTCGGCCTGCTTCGCGGTCTCGCGCGCAAGTTTAACTCCTTTGCCCGAATCGAAGAAGTGGGCAACACCAAGGGCGGCGAATTCAATATCAAGCTGTAAGCGACTTGGCGATTCGAAGGGACGCTCCTCAGACGAGGGGCGTCTTTTTTGCGTGGTGCATAGGCTGATTCGAGAACAGGTTGTGTGGAATGAATTCTTGCCAAGTGGAAAAATATCATTCCATGACACGCCTGGTTTTCCCGATCAAAACGGCGATCTCTCGGCATTTTCCCCACTTGACGAACTTGGCATGAATTTTGCAAAAACATAGGGGTAACGACACGAGGGGGCGACATTATGCACAACGAACGGAATCAACAGCACTCGATGAACACGCGGAGCATCCACACGAGCGTACCGCGCCAAGAGGCGTACGGCTCGCTGACTCCGCCGATCTATATGACGTCTACGTATGTATTTCCCGACGCGGAAACGGGCGGGGCGCGCTTTGCAGGCGAAGCGGACGGAATGATCTATTCGCGGCTTGGCAACCCGACACTCGACGTGTTGGAGCGGGCGGTGGCCGATCTGGAAGGCGGCGAAGCGGGCTTGGCGTTCGGCTCCGGCATGGGGGCGATCTCGGCGGTGCTGTTTGCGCTGATCGAGACGGGCGACCACATCCTCTGCTCGGACGGCTTGTACGGCTGCACGTTCGGCCTTCTGTCCCTGCTGCAGAAGAAATTCAAAGTGGACTTCACCTTGGTCGACATGACCAACCCGGAAAACGTGCGCCAAGCGATGCGTCCGGAGACGAAGGTCGTCTATGTGGAAACGCCGATCAACCCGACCATGAAGCTGGTCGACTTGGAAGCGGTGGCGAACATCGCGCATGAGAACGGTGCGCAGTTGGTGGTCGACAACACGTTTCTGACGCCGATGCTGCAACAGCCGTTATCGTGGGGCGCCGACGTTGTCGTTCACAGCGCGACCAAGTACCTCGGCGGGCACGGCGACCTGATCGCCGGTGTGGCGGTCGGGCGCAAAGACTTTATCGACGAGATGCGCATGTCGACGCTCAAAGACATCGGGGCCGTCCTGTCGCCGATGGACGCGTGGCTGATCGTGCGCGGTTTGAAAACGCTTCCCGTGCGGATGGAAGCGCATTGCCGCTATACGCAGACGGTGGCGGAATACTTGGAAGCACATCCGAAGGTCAAGCGCGTGCATTATCCGGGGTTGGCTTCCTTCCCGCAGCGCGAGTTGGCGGCGAAGCAGATGTGCGGTGCGGGCGGCGTGATCGCGTTTGAAGTCGAGTCGCTGGAAGCGGGGCGCACGCTGATGAACCGCGTGCAACTGGCACAACTGGCCGTCTCGCTGGGGGAGACGACGACGCTGATTCAGCATCCCGCTTCGATGACCCACGCGGTTGTCCCGGCGGAGCGTCGCCAGCAGGAGATGGGCATCGCGGACGGACTGATTCGCCTCTCCGTCGGTTTGGAAAGCCCGGAAGACATCATTCGCGATCTGGAACAGGCGTTGGCCGCTTTGTAAAAAGGGTTCGTGGGAAGCGATCCGGTGCCGCTTGCAGGCACCGGGTTTTTTTCGTGATTGACAAGCCCTCTGCAAATCTCTACCCTATAGGTACTTACGAGAGGGGGAACGGACATGGTATCGATTCGATTGGCCGAACCGCAAGACGCAGACAAGCTGTATCAGTTTCGCCAAGATGAGGAAGTGATGTTCTGGTCGGCCGGCGGCATCGGCTATGCGATCACGTCCAAGTCGGACATTGCGGAGATGCTGGAAACCCAGAGCACGCGCAACGGCTCGATGGTGTACGTGGTCGAAGTCGAGGAGGAACAAGAAGACACCGGCGAGAAGGAGCGTCTCGTCATTGGCACGATTTCGTTCCGTGAAATGGATATGATCGCGCGCCACGCCACGATCGGCATGCTGATCGGCGATCGCAACTATTGGGGGCGCGGTCTTGGCACGGAGATCGTGCGCCAGTTCGTGCGCCTGCTGTTCACCCGCTTCAACATGAACCGGATCAACATCGATACGTTTGCTGACAACGTGCGGGCGATTCGCTGTTACGAGAAGGTCGGCTTCGTCGTCGAAGGTCGTCGCCCCCAGAAGATGTGGACGATGAACGGCTTGCGCGATCAAGTCCTGATGGGCTTGCTCCGCGAAGACTGGCTGCAAACGGAAGACGGACAACGCGTACACTATCTCGATTCCTGATCCGCCGACACACCGGCACCAAGGGCACGGCTCTCCTCCGAGGGCACGTGCCCTTTTTTCAAGCGGGTTTGTTATAATGGAACTAAATCTTTCCACAAGAGAGGACGAGCGCGATGGGGATGATTCGCTGGCGGATCGAGACGGGGGATCGCATCGGCATGACGCTCGATGTGGTGCGCGTGCTGACCGAGCACGCTTGCAACATCGAGGCGATGCAGGTGATGCGCCATTACATCTACGTGAAGTTGGACGGGCCGCGGGGCTTCGACTTCGGGCCGGTGCAAGCGCAACTCCTGCAGACGGACGGGGTTCGTGTGGTCGCACCTGTGGATAAACTGCCTGCGGAGGAGCGGGAGTCGCAACTGCTGCGGGATACGTTCAAGAGCCGGGCGGACGACATCGCGTTTGACGACATCCTGCACCAAAGCGACCTGATGAAACGTTGCATCCAGACGGCGAAACTGGTCGCCCGCGCCGACTCGACGGTGTTGTTGCTCGGCGAAAGC
Source organism: Bacilli bacterium (assembly GCA_035776695.1). GTDB lineage: Bacteria > Bacillota > Bacilli > Tumebacillales > Tumebacillaceae > Tumebacillus. Next base: position 6,627 of record DASTWJ010000169.1, on the reverse strand, counting down.
GGTACGGGCAAAGAACTTTTTGCCAGAGCGATCCACAACAGCGGCAAGCGGGACGCCTATGCGTTTGTGGCGATCAACTGCGCGTCCCTGCCGGAGCATCTGCTGGAAAGTGAGCTGTTCGGCTATGAGGAGGGCGCTTTTTCCGGTTCGAAAAAGGGAGGCAAGCCCGGCCTCTACGAGTTGGCGGACAAAGGCACGCTGTTCCTCGATGAAGTCGGCGAACTGCCTTTGCCGTTGCAGGCGAAACTGTTGCGGACGTTGCAGACGGGGACGTTTCGCCGTGTCGGCGGCACGCGCGAGCAGAAGGCGAACGTCCGCGTGATCGCCGCCACCAACCGCGATCTGATGGGCATGGTGCGGAGCGGGGAATTTCGCGAAGATCTGTACTATCGCTTGCACGTGATTCCCGTGCAGATCCCGCCGCTGCGGTCGCGACCGGAGGATGTGTTGTTGCTGGCGAATCATTTTCTCGACAATTGGCGCAGCAAGCTGGTTAAGCCGGGGTTGCATTTTGCGGCCGCTTGTCGAAAGGCGTTGTCGAAATATGATTTCCCAGGAAATGTTCGCGAGTTGGAAAACATGGTCGAGCGGGCGGTACACCTGACCGACGAAGACGCGATTGAGTCGTATCATATGATGATCCCGAGCCCCGGCGGGGGAGCACGCGGCATCCGCACCGTCGAAGGGCGTTCGTTAAAAGAACAGGTGGAGGCGTTTGAGCGCGAGTTGCTCGGCGAGTATCTGGAGCGCTACGACAGCTTGCGCACCATAGCGAAGCGGCTCGGCACCTCGCACACTACAGTGATCAACAAAGTCCGGCGCTACGGGCTGACCCAAGAGCGGAAGGAGTAGAGAGCGATGGGGCGATTTTTCACCGCGTACGATTGGGGGCAGGACCCGAAAGGCAAGCCCCGTTTGCAAAAAGAGTCGCTGGTCCGTATCTTGCGCTATTTTAAACCGTATGGGAAATGGGCGGCGTTGGTCGGGCTGTGCATCTTGGCGGTGGCCGGTCTCGGGCTGTTGCAACCGCTTTTGATCAAGTGGATCGTCGATTCGGCGATCCCGCAGGGCGACACGGGACTGCTCAACGGCCTGATCGCGGCGATGGTCGGGGCGGCGATCGTGCAAGGGCTGATCGGCGTGGGACAGGCGTTGCTCAACGCCAAGATCGGGCAGGGCGTGATGTACGACATCCGCAACCAGATGTATCGCCATCTGCACCGCATGTCGATCCGCTTTTTCACGAGCACGAAGACGGGCGACATCATGTCGCGGGTGAACAACGACGTCAACGGCTTGCAGCAGGTGGTGACCGACACGTTCGCCCAGTCGTTGAACAATGTGCTGATCGCTTCGACGACCTTGGTGACGATGTTCTGGCTCGATTGGCGGCTGGCGTTGCTGTCGCTGGTGATCCTGCCCCTGTTCATTCTGCCGACGCGCAAGGTGGGCAAGTTGAATTTTCAGGTGAAAAAAGACACGCAGGTCAAGGTGGCCGAGTTGTCGTCGATGATGCAGGAGACGCTGTCCGTCTCGGGTGCGATGCTGGTGAAAGCGTTTGTGCGACAGGATGATGAAGCGGAGCGGTTTGCCCGAGTCAACGGGGAACTGCGCCGCTTGCAGATTCGGCAGAGCATGTTGGGGCGTTGGTTCTTTATGTTTCTGTCGGTGACGCAGATCGCGGGGCCGGCGATCATCTATTGGTTCGGCGGGCATTTCGTGATCGACCAGACGATCACGCTGGGGACGGTGATCGCGTTTACGGCGTACCTCGGGCGGTTGTACGCGCCGGTGGCGGCGTTGGCGAACATCTCGGTCAACATCTTAGGGTCGGTGGCGCTGTTCGATCGCTTGTTTGAGTATCTGGACATGCCGATCGAGATTCAGGACAAGCCGGGGGCGCTCGATTTGCAGGAACGGGACGTACAGGGACGCATCGAGTTTGAAAAGGTGGCGTTCGGGTATGACGCCGAGCGACCTGTGGTGCGGGACTTGACGTTCACCATCGAACCGGGGCAGTTGGTCGCGCTGGTCGGCCCGAGCGGGTCGGGCAAGACGACGATCTCCAACCTGCTCCCGCGTCTCTACGACCCGACGGCGGGGCGGATTTTGCTCGACGGGCACGACTTGCGGGAGCTGAGCTTGCAGTCGCTGGGGGAGCAGATCGGGATGGTGACGCAGGAGACGTTTTTGTTTCACACGACGGTGCGGGAGAACTTGCGCTACGGAAACCCGAACGCGACGGAAGCGGAGATCGTCGCCGCGGCGAAAGGCGCGTACATCCACGACCTGATCACGAGTCTGCCGGACGGGTACGACACGGTTGTCGGCGAGCGCGGGCACAAGCTGTCAGGCGGGGAGAAGCAGCGGCTGGCGATTGCACGGGTGATGTTGAAGCAGCCGAAGATTCTGATCCTCGATGAAGCGACGTCGGCGCTCGATTCGCATTCGGAGGCGTTGGTGCAGGCGGCGTTGGAGGAACTGATGAAGTCGCGAACATCGCTGGTGATCGCGCATCGCCTGTCGACGATCTTGGCCGCCGATCAGATTTTGGTGGTGGAGCAAGGGCGGCTGGTCGAGCGCGGTCGGCATGAGGAGTTGCTGGCGCGGGACGGGCTGTATGCGTCGTTGTATCGTCGGCAGTTTGAGAAGGAGAATGAGCCGGACATGGGTAGAGAGGGAAAGTAGGGGAGAGGAGAAGGACAATGGAACTTCCGAAAGAGTTGCAAGAGGTCATCCTCAACATGCACGGGGACACAGGGCGCGAGTGGCTGGCCGCTCTGCCCGATATGCTGGCGGAAGTGGAAGCGCGTTGGGGGCTGAAGGTGGGTAAGCCTTATGCCAAGCTGTCGTACAACCTTGTGCTGTCGGCGGAGCTGGCGGACGGGCGCGGGGCGGTGTTGAAGCTCAACGTACCTTCGCAGGATGTGTCCAACGAGATCAAGGCGTTGCAGCAGTATGACGGGCAGGGGTATGTGCGGTTGCTGGAGCACGACCATGAGCGCGGGTGGATGTTGCTGGAACAGTTGCGTCCGGGGACGCCGTTGTCGGAGTTGGAGGAGGATGGCGAGGCGACGCGAGTTTTCGTCGATCTATTGCACAAGCAGCAGGGAGAGCAAAAGGAGATCGACCTGAGCACGTTCCCGCAGATCGCGGAGTGGGCACAGGGGTTTGAGAATCTCAAGCGGCACTTCAACGGCGGGACCGGCCCTTTTGCGGCTGAGGTGGTGGACAAGGCGCAGCGTTTGTATCACGAGTTGATCGAGACGACGGCCAAGCCGCGCCTGCTGCACGGCGACCTGCACCACGACAACATGTTGCAAGCGGGTGCAGACGAGTGGGTGATCATCGACCCGAAAGGCATCGTCGGCGACCCGTGTTACGAGCCGATCGCCTTTTTGCGCAACTACCTGCTGGACAAGGACGTGCCGGAGCAGGTGCTGGCTACGCGTATGGACACCATCTGCAACACGCTCGGCTATGATAAGCACCGCGTCGTGAGCTGGGGCTTCGCGCACATGGTGCTCGCTGCGTGGTGGAACTTGGAGAGTAAGCAGGAGGAAGCGTGGAAGTCGAGCGTGGAGATTGCGGAGATGTTTAAACGATTGTTGGGAAAATTGTAGACTGTGTTATCAAGAAATCTCTCGTGTAATCAGTGGTGAAGCAATTCAACCTACTGCTGAACGCAGAGGTTTTTTTGTTAAACAAGTAATAGATTCTATGGTGTCAATTAGGATATACACTCCATAACAAAAATATTTTATTGACTAGTTGTTGTGGGTAATATATTATGGTTTTGTAATGGAAAATAAATACAAGGGTGGTGCTATCATGTCTTTGAAAATTTCCGTTAAACGTTTGGTTAACACTCCGGCTTTGTCTTCCAAAGTTGCTACCGTAGTCACTTGTGGCTAAGGGTAGATTGCGGACCATGAGGGGTTGCCTGTATGGCAATCCCTTACTTTTTCATAGAGGAGGGTTCCATCATGAATTCCGTATCTGTTAAAATCGATTTCCCCCGCCTGCGTCACTGCACCTTTGTAATTCGTGAGGCCAATGAACCGATCATTATGGTCATCGGGCAAGACTATTTTGAAATCAACGAAGAATTTGGAAGTCGGGAAAAGTTTTTGGAAGTCAAACGGTACTTCGACGGTCGTCATTCGATCAAGACGATCAGTGAAGTAACGGGTGTTGCTGAAGATGACGTACGAGAAATTGTAGAGGCTTTTGCAGAACTGGGTGTTCTTCGAATGGAGGAGCCGCTGGAAAAAATCCCGACAGATGTTTTCCTGAAACGAATTCAAGACAGTTGCATCATGTGGGGGCGTCAAATCGGATACCATCGTCTTTACGGAGGATTGGAACGAGGGGAATACAGAAAGGAAGTCTTCCTCGGTTTGATTTTGGAAACCTACCACTATGTAAAGTCGGCCACAAAACACATTTCAGTGGCACTCGCTCATTGCACGAACCCGGTCTGGCAAAAAATCTTAACTGAATATCTGCAAGATGAGCATGACCATGAGAAACTGTTTGAGAATGCCCTTGTCCAAATGGGGATGCCGCTTGAGTGGGTGCAAAACTCCCACCCGATTATCGGTACAATGTCTCTGACGAACATGCTTTGTGAGATCGGGAAAGCCAGTACTTTTGCCTACATGGCTTGTACGAATCTGTTTGAGGCACGCGAAGAAGATTTCGAGAATGCAAGTGGGGCGTTTGAGCAGATGGCGCGTCAGTATGGATATGATGAAAGTGTAATTGCTTCGGTCATTGAGCACATGGCTGGGGACATTGAGGCCGGGCATAAAAGCTTACTTGCACAAGCGCTGGAAGAGACCCCGTTTGTCGACGCGGATTTGGCTCATCTCACAGTCAACTTCCTTCATGATTTGAAACACTCCTACGATCAATTTCATGACCAAATCTTGGACTATTATTCCGATATTTCGAATTATATTCCTCGGTTGAAGGTCGACTATTTTTCACTCTAGGTGAGCGGTATGACAATTTTTCGATCAGAGATTTGGAAAAACGGTCGATTCGTACGCCTTTGGGCTGCTCAATTGATTTCGTTGGTCGGCGATCAGATTTACTTGATTGCCTTGCCTTGGCTGGTCTATGATGTCACCCACTCGGGAAGTAGCATGTCGCTTTCCTTTGCGTTTGAGATGCTCCCGTATTTGATTTTTAGCTTGCTTGGGGGAGTGCTGTCCGACAAATGGAATCGCAAACATGTGCTGGTACTGGGGAACGTATTGGCCGTGCTTCCTCTGCTTCTTGTTTATCTGTTGAGTCAATACGGAGTGTTGGCTTCTTGGCATATTTATCTCTGCAGTTTTGTGCTTTCTTGCATCGTCTCTCTGATCTTACCTGCGTTTGAGTCGGCGATTCCAAGTCTGGTCGAGCGAGCGGAACTGGTGCATGCGAATTCACTCTCTGAAGTCACCAACTCGACGATGACCTTGCTGGGGCCGCTGCTGGCTGGTATCCTCATCGCACTTGTAGGAGCGCGGTATGCCGTGTTACTAAATGCAGGCTCCTTCTTGTTTGCGGGTTTGCTGTACCTGTTTCTCCGATTCGATGAACGGTCCCCTAGGTCTGAACGGCTCACGGGAAGCGTCATCTTCTCCTCTTTTAAAGAGGGCTTTCTATTTGTGACTCGACACCGAATGATCCGCATCGGGGTAGCACTCAGCACCCTAAACAACATAACGGTCGGAGCGTACACGGTGATCCTCATTTTTCACATGCGGCAGTCGATGGGACTTTCTGCAGAAGCAACCGGTCTGGTGATGACCTTGTCGGCTGTGAGTTCCTTGCTGGTTTCGGCATGGCTCGCTCCCAACCTCAGCCAGAAACTCTCAAAAGGTCTCACGATGGTGGGGAGCCTTGCTTTGTCAGGTTTTGGGATTGTGTTTGTTGGACTTTCCAGTCATATGGCAGTCCTCATCCTTGCACAAGGGGTGTACATGGGGGCGATCACGTTGTTTACGATCAACTGGCGCACCTTGCGCCAAGAAGTGACCCCGAAAGACATGATCGGTCGGGTGTCCGGAGTCTGTCGGGGCATCGCGTTTGCCGGAGCTAGCCTGGGTGGCTTTCTTGGAGGGGTGACGCTCACCTATGTACATCATGCTACCTTATTGGTCATTGAAGGTGTCATTATTGCACTCGTGTCGCTGACAGCACTTAGGAGTCCATTGGTACAAAGTCACGATGTGGCGGAGTTGGAGTATCGGTCCTTGTAATGTTTTTTCAATCAGCAGGAGGAATGCGACCCATAAGATGGACGCTTTGAAAAAGTGACCTTCTTGTGGGTCGTTTGTGTGTATAATCAAATAAGAGGTTCGTTTTCGAAACTGTCCATAAATCGGGTTTACTTGACTAACGCCGATCCCATTCTGCAAGAACGATTTGTGCCTGCATCGAGTAGAGATCCATCAAGCGGTCAAATGTGTCCATCGCTTGTTGCTGCAGGGCTTCATGGGAGAAGGGATCGGTGTAGATCTTCATAACGGCTCGGATCAAGTCGGTGGCGTCGAGGCGGAAACTTTTGGTTGAATCTTGGAAGAACTCGTTATTTAACAGACGGTTCATAACCGACAATGTCCACTCTGGGTT
>DASTWJ010000168.1:0-31312 GCA_035776695.1 Bacilli bacterium | reverse complement strand
ATGAATTGCAGCGCATCCAAGGCGACTGGCCGACGACGGAGCGGGTGAGCGCCGTGTTTGTGCTGGGCGAAGGTGTCGTGATCTATGAGACGCCGCCGGATGGGGAAGTGCGGTTTTTCCCGGTGGATGATAGTGAACTTCGCATGTGGAAGACGGGGGAGGATACGTTGTCGCACCTGCTTATGTATGTGGCGAGTTACCTGAACTCGATTGAGATCATCCCGCCAAACTTCATGCCGCTGTTGCACCAAATGAGGGTGGAAGAATAAGGTGTAGCGAGTGCGAAAAGGCAAGGTGCGCCGAGGAACAAAACGTTTCGCGAAGCACGATGAGAGTAGCTTTTCGCGGACACGCTCCTTTTTGCACGATGGTTTGTTGCGGGGGCGATGTTGAGCGCGGCGAGCCGATGGAGTAGTATAAGGGACGTGGTGAACGACACCATGTATGGGTGCCGGGTGGAGCAGTCATACTAGAACTAAGGTGCGAAAACGGTTATACGGATGACCGATCTACTTTTCCTGCGGTGTGCGTTAGAGCTACCATGTTTTGAACCTTGATTGTTTCTAGGGAGTCAGAACTCGTGTCCGGCTGGCAAGCCCGCTTCAGACGGGAAGTCAAATGGCGCGATGGGACACCCACCTGCGAGAGCGGGTTCCAGAAACATATAGCTCGACGGCATCGCGGGTGCTTACATAGTGAGTGAGAGAACTTGTCCCTGAGAGGGGGCAGGTTCTTTTTACGTTTTAGAGAACACTAGGGGAAAAGGGGGCGTGAAATAGATGAGTTGGTTCGGGAAGCTGTTGGGGCGGAAGGAGGAACGGGAGGTGCGGTTTCGGTATTTTCAGGAGCCGCATCGATATTCGACATACTCGGAGGAGGCACAGGCGTGCGATCTGTGCGGCAAGGAAAGGCCGGGGTATGAGGGGCCGTTTTATGGGTATGGGGATGAGGTGGAGTTTGTGTGTGAGCTTTGTTTGGTGCAGGGGAAGTTGGTGAAGGCCGAGCTGTCTACCAATGATGGGGATATGAAGGCGTTGTTGGAGCAGTTAAACAAGTTGTATCCGATGCGCTGGCAGGAAGGCAATGAGGTTGAGGCGGAGACAAGGCGGTTGGAGTTGGAGCATCGGACACCGGCTATCTTGACGTTTCAGGATATGCTCTGGCCGGCGCATTGCGGAGATTTTGTGCGGTATGTAAAAGAAGTTGGGCAGCAGGATTTACAGGAGTTGGCGGGGGATGGTGATGGGAAACAGTTGTTTCGAGAGCTGCTCAAGCAGAGTCTGGCGGGGAACTTAAGTAGTGGCGATGAAGGGCAGTTCGAGGAGATGGTGGACGGCGTCTGGTCTGACATGCCGACGGGATCACCAACGAAGCCCGCGGATGCGCATGTGGGGGTGTATCTATTCCAATGCTTGCACTGCGGAGAGTATCTGGTGCGGTTTGATACTGACTAAAGGAATCGCTTGCGGCGCATGATAACAGTGGGCGTTTGCGCCCCGACTTGTGAAAAGTGGAGGTGTTTCGGTCATGACCGTTTCGACCAAGCTGCAACAAACCATCGCCGCAACAGAGGGTGTGGCCGCCAATCTGCGGCAGTTCGCTTTGGATACGGAGGACCAGCAGGCGAAGGAGATGTTTAACCAGACCGCACGGTATATGGACAATACCGTGGTGATGTTGAAGAGCCGGTTGCAGTATGTGCAGCAGGAGGAGCCGCAGTATCGGCAGTAGGAAGGTACGCCCGAGTTGGTTGGGGTGTATTTTTTTGTGGAGTGTTTCATGCGAATCGTGCGAACTATGAATTTCACTAAGAGTAAATAATCGGTGTTAATAATTCACTATAAAACCTTCCTTGCTACTTGTTATTCAGATATAATTTGTTTTAACGAATAGCAGGAAGGATGTTGTCCTTTGAGTAGACTGAAACTGGCCGGGTCTCCGGAACTCGGTCGTAAGATTCAATCCCTTCGCCTCGCGCGGACGATGACCCAGATCGAGCTGGCGAAAGGCATCTGCACGCCGAGCATGATCAGCCAAATTGAATCGGGACGCGCGTTCCCGTCTTATAAAGTCCTCAGCAAAATCGCAGAGAAACTAAACGTCCCCATCGTCGATCTGACCGAGGGGCTTTTTGACGATGTGGCGCTGAATGTGAAGGTGAAGACGCTGAAGGTGCTGATTGAGTCAAAGCAGTATCAAGATGGCGTGAAAATGGCGGAGAGTATTTTGAGTGGGTTGAGGAAGAGTTCTTATTTGGTACATGAGATCAAGTTGAGCTTGAGTGAATGCTTGCTCTGGTCGGGGCAGTTGGAGCGGGCGATTGAGGTGTTGGGGGAATTGGAGCAGAGCAATGAGCACCTGAATCCACAGGAGAAGGCGAAGATTTACAATTTGATGGGGACAGCATACTTTAAAAAGTCGGATTTATTAAAGGCGCATTCTTACTACCAGTTAGCGTACGAATCTACCCAAAAACTCGAACATGAAGACATTGTGACAGCAAAAATATTGTATAACCTCGGCTTGACATACGAGTGGATGGATCACCTAGAGGATTCAGCAAAGTACTATTCTGAGGCTGAGCGTATCTTTAAGAACTCTGCTAATTCCAAACGAGAATTGGCAAATGTTTTCTATGCAAAAGCAATCACATTATCAAAGCAAGAACAGCTAGAGAAAGCAGATGAATACTTGAATATGGCGCTAAGCCTCTATCAGTCTGAGAATTACTATGATCTCGTACTGAAGTCTCGTGAAGCCCATGCGTACGTTGTACTCTCGAAGAAAGATCCTGAGAAGGCTAAACAGGTGTTGCTCCAATGCTGCAGAACGTATCAAGAAGCTGGTGACACAGAAAATCTCATATATGCCTATGCAAAACTTGCTTTCATTTGTTTGGAAAACGGAAAGACCACAGAAGCTGATTACTATGTGCAATACATCCAAAGTGCTATGGAACGTGATCCAACAATTACGAAAGTTGATCTTCGCTTCGGTTTTATATTCCGTGTATTTGCACAGGTCGCTTATGAGACAAAAAATTATTTAGATGCCATCAAGAATGCTAACAATTCTGTCTCTATTTTTGATACTATGGGTTTACGAGGTGAAACTGCAAAAAGTTTGCGCTATGTGTTGGATTCAGAGATCCAGTTAAAGAGAACTGAATCTGCACTCAAAACCTCTAAGAGATTGGCCAGAGTATTAAATTTGGGCAGGGAGGTAGAGTTGTTGTGAAAAAGCTTATTGTCATTGCTATTGCTCTTGCAGTAGTTGTAAGTGTGGGTTCAGCGGGGATGCAGATTGCTATTGAGGATGGACCGGGACCAATGACGGTGACTGGGCATCAAGAGGTATAGTATAGTGAAGTTTGGTCGATTCTTTTCTGAATCGACTTTTTGTTTGTGCATAATAAGATGGAGTTTGGGCTATCCTCAACAGGAAAACCGAGGTTATAAAATATCATGGAGTCAGAAAAGAAATAGTACCAACTCGATGTCAAGCGTGTTATGATTAAATCACAACACGCTTTTTTGCTTGAGGGAGGTTCTGAGTGTGAAGATTGATAGATTTCGTGTTAAAGAAGCTATGTCGAAAAAGGGGATTTCGACCCAAACAGAGCTCGCCTCAGTGTTAGGGATAACAAAGCATCAGCTATCCGTAATGCTATCATCTAAATATGATCCGATAAAGAGTAACGTTATCAACCTGTGTGAGACATTAGGTGTTACGCCTTCATATCTTTTGAAAGATATTGAGGAAGAACAAGCAAGTTTGGTAGATGAAACGGATAACAAACTAGATTTTTTGATCACTACTGCTGAGAAGCCGACTGGAATAAAAACGTTGGAGCTTTTTGCTGGTGCTGGTGGTCTTGCACTTGGTTTGGAGTTATCTGGCCTAGAGACTGAAGCTGTTGTTGAGGTCGATAAGGCAGCATGCGAAACCTTGAAACTTAATCGGCCTTCTTGGAGAGTGATCCACGAGGATGTACGAAATGTTGATTTTACACAATACAAGGTCGACGTCGTAACTGGGGGATTTCCATGTCAAGCCTTTAGCTATGCAGGGAAGAAGCTTGGGTTCGATGATGTACGAGGTACTTTGTTTTTCGAGTTTGCAAGAGCAATTAAGGAAATCCGTCCTAAGTTGTTTATCGGTGAGAATGTTCGCGGATTAATTAATCATGACAACGGTCGTACACTTCAAACGATTATAGATATTCTTTCAGATCTTGGGTACAACGTAAGATATAAGCTATTAAATGCTGTGAATTATGGCGTCCCTCAAAAACGAGAAAGAATAATCATTGTTGGGACATTACCGGAATACGAATTCAATTATCCGGAACCGGAGGAGAGGGTTGTTAATTTGAGACACGCACTCTATAAGGTTCCGATATCAGAGGGGATGCAGTACTCTGCAAATAGAAGACGAATTCTTGAAATGGTTCCGCCGGGCGGGTGTTGGAGAGACTTGCCTGAAGATGTTCAAAGGGATTTTATGGGGAAAAGCTATTTCTCTGGTGGGGGTCGTACTGGAATGGCAAGAAGACTTTCTTGGGACGAGCCTTCATTGACCCTAACGACTTCTCCGTCTCAAAAACAAACTGAACGTTGTCATCCTGAGGAAGTTAGACCGTTTACGGTTCGAGAGTATGCTAGGATTCAAACCTTCCCAGATACATGGGAATTTTATGGCACAGTTAGTGATAAGTACAGACAGATCGGCAATGCGGTACCTGTTAGACTTGCATATAAATTGGGTAGGTCTATAGTAGAAGCACTTCAACCCCAAAAATCAAAAGTACCGGCAAAGAAATCTCAACTCTATTCTCAATTAGAATTCGAACTTGAAACAAAACGAGCTGTAGTCCTAACCTAGGACACGGCTCGTTTTGTTTGTTGTTTAGAACATGGAATCGAGTTGACTTTTAATGTCTCTTCCAACTTGCTCGAAAACACCTAGTAACTCATCGTATGTTGAGTTTGATCCCCCAACAAGATTCCAAAAGTTCTCTTGGACTAAAACGTCATGTTCTGAGTCAAGAACCCTACCCATTCCACCTCGAAGGTTTTCTAAGTAAGGACGCGGATGAAATGGATTATAGGGAACTGCGATACACGTAGTTAATTGAGTATCCCTGTCAACAGAAAGCCTGTACCCTACCCATAGAAGTAATTTTCTCTTGAAACTTTCCAATTCACCAAGGTTCGGTTTAACAGTCTTAATGTCAATATAAAACTCATGTCCATCCGGGCGCTTAATAAACAAATCCACCACAGAATGATGCTGAACCTCTGCGTTGCGAGCCGGGTAAATACTGTTGCGAATCTTCTCGATTTCATCCAGTTTATTGGAGGAACCATTAACTTTATCATGTTCCCACATCTGTTCAATCATTTGAGAAGTACGTAAGTCAATATCACCTTCAAGTCTGTATTGTCGAATTGCTTCGAATCCAGCAGCGGCAGCCAACAGCTCGGCAATTTGTTCGTATATGGACATACCAAATGAAGTGTAAAATGACTGTACGATTGAGTGCGTCAACACCATTTCATTGGAAAAAATCCTTGTGAAAAACGGTTTGTGTTCCGATTCAGGATTGTAGCCTTCAATCTTCGCAGACAATTTGGTATAGACTAATTCATAAATTTCTTTTTTTACAGCTCCGTTCAAGGCTAATAACCTCCCTTCTCACTTGGAGTGAACTACTAGTAACCATTATATAACTATTTATCGTTTTGAAACAAACACTAACCTGGGGAAGGTTGAGCAAAATGTAGAGCGTCATACATGGGATATTAGAATTATTGAAAGCTAGCTGTATAATCTTGTATTATTGTAGGTGTATATCTTATCTTGGCAAGTACGAGAATCATTGGATTCATAATTTGATTCGCATTAGTAATTACGGGGGAAATTCGACTTGGAAAATATTATTGGTGAATGTAGTAGAGATCTGATAAGCGCTAGACTTATCTCTTCTTCTTCGGTTCTTATTCGATTTCTTGCTGCTTTGCAGGGAAAGCCTTTTGTTATTTTTACCGGACTTTCCGGCTCCGGTAAAACAAAACTTTCTCAAGCAATTGCACGGTGGATTACAGAGAAAATCGAAGTGAATGACCCATTCTATCAGGGGGCAAAAATCAAATCCTCTAGTATTACCTATCATGTAAAGGAGTCGAATCCTCGTTTTGTTGAATTTTTGAACTCCGAAGATGAAGATACGGCAACTCGAGTGGCTCTTACACGGGATATTATTCAAGAATGGGTAGATGTGATAAAGGAAAACGACTACAATCGTTCGACTAAGCTAGATGAGATAAAGAGAGAGGCAATCAGCAAGAGCCGGTATTCTGCAAATTTACATCGATTTGATACTCATCTAAGGGCAGCCGCTTTCGCCGTCATCGAAGGAGAACCACAAATCCTTCCCCAATACGAAATCATCTCCGTCGGCGCTGATTGGACAAGCAAAGACCACATACTGGGCTATCCAGACGCCCTTGAACCTACCAAATACGTAAAAACTCCGGCACTCGAACTGATCCTTCGAGCTGCACGCGACCCGCAACATCCTTACTTTTTAATCCTCGACGAGATGAATCTCTCGCATGTCGAGCGCTACTTCGCGGATTTTCTGTCTGCCATCGAATCATCCGAACCGATCAAACTGCACAGCGGCCCTGCAGATCGTGACGGGGTACCGCCGATGATTGAGAGGCTCCCCGAGAACCTTTACATCATCGGTACAGTCAATGTCGATGAAACGACCTACATGTTCTCCCCAAAAGTTCTCGACCGGGCGAATGTTATCGAATTCCGTGTGGCTCGTTCTGAGTTGGAATCCTTCTTAGATGACTCTAGGGGGATTGACCTTGATCAATTGGATGGAAAAGGAGCCGAGTTCGGCAAATGGTTTGTCCAGCAAACAAAACAAGAAGTCTCTTTGCCTGCTGATGTACAAGCGCGTCTGCGAGAAGAACTGCTTCTCTTTTTCGACGTGTTCGCCCATCACGGAGCTGAATTTGGCTTCCGAACGGCAAAGGAGATCTCCAGATTCATTTATTTCCACCAGCAACTCACTGGCGACAACTGGCGTTTTGAAGATGCGATGGATGCGCAAATCATGCAGAAGTTACTTCCAAAGCTCCACGGTTCACGCAAGTCGTTAGAAGGTGTACTTCATTCGCTGGCGGTCTTGTGCCACAGCCGACGTGAGTGGGATGACGAGGATGCGAGATTGGCTAACGGCGAGTCCTTACTACAAGAAGCCTTACAACCTACGAGTTTTGCGGAGGGGGAGTTTCCGCCAGTAGACGATGCTCTCTACCCACTGTCCTATCAAAAAATCGTTCGCATGTGCAAAGCGCTGGATCAAAACGGATTTACCAGCTTTGCGGAAGCTTAGGCCATGCAGGAATCTAAATACGTGTTAGAAACAACGGTCCCTTTTCAAACGAGAGAGGGGAAGCAGCAAGGTCGAGTCAGGATTTTGGCTCTTCACGAAGGACGCCGATCCTTGCTCGTACTCTCCTCATCTGAGGCAAAACAGTTTGGTGAGGAACGTGTACAGCTTTTTGAAGGGCGAACGTATGAATACCAATTGCTTGATATGCCAACGAATTGGCACCTTCGTACCCATAACCTGATCAAGAAAAATCTTGCAACTCCCATGACAGGACGCATCGAAACAGGCAATCACACGGGTCTGCTTGTTCTTGAGTTGGAAAATAGCGACGGGGAGCCGATGGCAAGCGCATCGGTTGAGGTGCGCTCGCGAAAACTGAATGATCGCAAGGAATACCGCACCATGTTAAACGACATTGGTGAACGGTGCAGCGACTTGCTGGTCGACATCCGCGTTTCTACGCAGGTTCGCTTCGTTCCTGATCCGGGTCGAGATGCCGAAACGATGGGGCAGAGGTTCGCTTTCTTGCGCTCCTTGCTGGAGTCGAGAAATTTTCAAGATGCGTTGCAACGTTTACTGTCGATGGCTCACAGCCGCTTAGAGGCAGAAGTCGTTACGCGTGACATTCGTCAGGGGTTAAAACCGAGCAGTCGGACACTACGAGAAATTGCCAATGGCACGCAACGCATCGGCCTCCCGTCCCATCTTCCTCTCGCAAAGAGAATGCAAGCTCGTGGAATCGAACGCCCGACTGTACCGGCTCAGGTCTCTCGTATCCACCATCGAGAAACGGTGGATACACCAGAGAACCGATTTGTGAAATATTCGTTGACCGTCTATGTAGACTATCTCACCAAATTTGAAAACGCATTATCTGGTCGCTGGAATGTGTCGAATAAAAAGCTGTTACAAGATGCCAGTCGCCTGCGTGAACAGTTGGCAGAAGTGTTGTCCCATGATTTCTTCCGTGAGATGGGTGAACCGGATGTGCTACCACTTGGCAGCCCTGTTCTCCAAAGGAAAGCTGGCTATCGTGAATTGCTCCAAGCTTGGTTGCGTTTCCAATTGGCCGCAAGCCTTATCTGGCACGGGGGCGAGGATGTCTATGGGGCTGGCAAACGCGACTTGGCAACCTTGTATGAATACTGGTTGTTCTTTCAATTCCTCCACATCTTGACGGACAAGCTTGGCTTGATACAGGTCAAGGAAGCCGACCTTTTTGAACAGACACCCGATGGTCTTCGGTTTAAGCTAAAAGCGGGGAAGAAACTTGAACTGTTGGGCGTGTACGACAAGGGGAGTCGACCGCTTACGGTGCGTTTTTCTTACAATAGAACGTTCAGTGTCGTGAATGACTTTGATCAGGCAGGTTCTTGGACTCGGCAGATGCGTCCTGATTACTCGCTGAGTATCTGGTCGGCTGATCTTTCAGAGGCAGAAGCGGAACAACGAGAGGATATGGCACACTTTCATTTCGATGCCAAATACCGTGCAGAACGGATCGAAGACCTCATCGGCCGGACAGATATGGATGATCGGGAACTGCAAAATGAGCGCAGTCAGCAGCACAAAGGGTTATACAAACGTGCTGATCTGCTGAAGATGCACGCCTATCGCGACGCTATCCTCCGCACAAAAGGAGCCTACGTGTTATATCCGGGAACGGGAGCCCCTTATATGAAACAGGAAGCTTCAGGAAGTCTATCTGGCATCGGTGCTTTTCCTGTACGTCCAGATCGGGAAGGGCAAGCGTCCGGGATGATAGAAGTTGAGAAGTTTCTTCGTTCTGTGTTAGCAAGACTTGGATCGCAACATGAATAGGACTTCCACCACAACGCCCTTCCGAGGGCGTTCTTTTTTTACCCCAACCCAACCCTCCCCACAAACTCCC
The DNA here is from genome assembly GCA_035776695.1 of Bacilli bacterium. Lineage (GTDB taxonomy): Bacteria > Bacillota > Bacilli > Tumebacillales > Tumebacillaceae > Tumebacillus. The sequence goes on along the minus strand of DASTWJ010000168.1, from coordinate 22,007 downwards.
TCTCCTCAAACGTTTAAATTTTCAAAAAAATCAATCCCCTCAGTTCTTAACCCATCCTCCCCCCCATAAGCTAAAACCAGAAATCGCCAAGGAAAGTCAAATTTCCACTCGGCTCGATTTCACTACAAAACTCAATGGGGTAAAGGAGCGATTCTCATGTCTGAAAACAAACGCCCGGAAGAACTGAACATCAACGAACAACAGGTGGAAGAAGCGGTAGATCGCGCGATGAACAACACGGAAGAAGAAGGCGCAATGGACGTCAACATCTACAAGTGCGGTTCGTCGGTGTAACAAGTAACACGTCAAAAGGGTGTGTAGCCTGATGGCCACCGAAAAGAACAACAACGAAGAGCAAGTCCAGCCAAAACGGATCACAATCTCGGAAGAGGAAATCGAGCAGGCGGTTGAGCAATCAACTCGGGAGGCGGAAGAAGAGGGTGCTTTCGTCAACATCGCCTGCCCGACCTAATCACGGGTTGTGACCGACACGGAGGGGGAGCGGTCACTCGCAGGGGTACATAGTGATCGCCTCCCCTTCTTTTCTTTTGCAACGGGGGAAAAGGGGGCGTACGATGAAACGTTTACGCTACATAGTCAAAGTGCACAGCCAAGAAGAGCAGGGGGAGACCCGATGCTGACACATCCTTTTGGTGTCGCTCGGAAAAAGCGCATGTTGCGCCGCCTCTCGGTCAGCGACACGCCGCCGACTTGCCTGCTTGCCCTGTTCCCGGAGCTGGCGATCGCCGGAGAGCAGGCGGGGACGGTGCAGCCGCTTTCGGCGGAGACGGCGGAGTGGGGGCTGACCGGTGGCGACCGGAGTGAACGCTGGATCACGGAGGCGCAGACGGTATTGACGCAGTTGGGCGTCTGGGAGGACGACGAACGAACGGACGATAGGGCAGGGCGAACCGAGCGGATGACACAGTTCGAGACGGTGGTACGAGCAGAGGCGGGAACGCTGGCCGAAGCGGGCTCGGTACCTCCTCTGTTCCTCCTCGAAGAATGGACGGAGCAGCAGCGAGCCGCCGCGTTCTTGGCCAAACACTACTACCGCTATGCGATGTTCCCGTGGTTTTGGAAGATGTACGAGCGGGTGGAGGACACGAATTATTTTCTCCTGCATGGGATGGCAATGGACATTGCTTGTTTTGACCCCAAGGCCCCTCGCAAGTTGGAGGCCTATTTTGCCGATTATCTGCTCCGCATCCAAACGGACGAGGCGCGACAACGCCTGTGGAACAAGCTCGGGGTGCTTTACATCTTCCGCCACCAGTTCGCGTTGGCGGAGCGTTCACTCGATCGGGCGTGGGCGATGCTCAAGGCTATCGATGGACAGGAGCGGGTCTGCCGGGAAGCGGAATGGTTCAACGCGGTGGCGTTTTTTTGGATTCGCCAAGGTGACTTCGCGATGGCCGATGACGCGCTGACCCGAGCGGAGCTGCGACTCGGTGAGTGTACGACGCAGAACGATCCGCGGGTGGCGCAGATCGGGCGCATCCTGCAAGGGAATCGTGAACAGTTGGTGTTTAAAGCGTTGGTTTTAAATGATTCAACAACCTATAAAGAAAAAAATATTGAAAAATAACGCAGATACTTATTGACTAAAAGTCTGAAAACATTATATAATTCAGATAGATTCACCGCAACAAACCAAAACCACAGAGAAAAGGGAGCGATTAACAATGGCAGAAAACCGCAAAGAAGAGCTGAACATCACCGAGGAGCAAGTGGCAGCAGCAGTAGAAACTGCGATCTCCAACGACGAAGAGGGCGCAGCGGCAGCAGACATCAACATCTACAAGTGCGGTGTGTCGGCGTAACCAACACGCCTTACCAGACCCCGCTCGCGAGTCACATAGCGAAAGGGCGTGCATCCTGATGGCTCAGGAAAAGAAGAACGAAGAGCAAGTCCAGCCAAAACGGATCACCATCTCTGAACAGGAGATCGAGCAGGCGGTTGAGCAAACCGCTCGCGAGACGGAAGAGGAAGGCGCTTTCGTCAACATCGCCTGCCCGACCTAATCGGAGAGGTACCGTCACACAGGGGGAGCGGCCACTCGTATCCATTACATAGTGACCGCTTCCCTCTCTTATGAGTAAGGGGGGCGCAACGATGAAACGTTCTCGGTATGTGGTGAAAACGGATAGCTACGACGGTCAGGCGCATATCTACTACAACCTGCGAAACGGTCTCGGCTTGAAGGTCAAAAAGGAATGGGCTCCCTCGTTTACGGAGTTGGCCGAGATTCCGGCGTTGCAGAAAACGTTGCACCAATACGGCTTTGTCCAACAAGAAGGCGAAGAGGAAGCGGTTTTGGAACAGTACACGTCTGCGAGGGCGCGTGATCCGCTGCACTTGGTGATCATGCCGCACCAGAACTGCAATTTCCGTTGCGTGTATTGTTATGAAGCGTTTGATAAAAACAAAATGGACCCGCAAGTCGAAGCGGCTCTCGTCAAGATGGCGGAAGAGCGCTTGAAAAGCGGTACACATAAAGTCTTCTCCGTGTCGTGGTTTGGCGGCGAACCGCTGCTGGCTCCCGATGTGATCGAGCGGTTGTCCGTGCAGTTTCGCGAGATCGCCGACCGCTACGGTGTCACCTATGTGGCGGGGATCACGACCAACGGCTATCTGCTCGACGACGACACGATCGACATGCTCCTGCGCAACAAGGTCACGTCGTTCCAGATCTCCGTCGACGGCCTGCCGGAGCACCACGACAAGCAACGCGTGCGCGTCGGAGGACAGCCGACGTATGACAAGATCATTGAAAATTTGCAGAAGCTCGGCCGCCGCTCCGAGGAGTTCCGCGCCATCGTGCGGATGAATGTCGGACCGGAGAACCTGCCGACGGCGGAAGACCATATTTTGCAAATCAAAAAACTGCTCGGCACCGACCCGCGCTATTGGCTCTATTTCCACAACATCGGCAAATGGGGCGGTCCGAATGACGAGCAGATGGACGTCTGCTCGGAGAACGTGATGGTCAAGTTGACCTCGATGGCGATGGATCACGGCATGGGCACGACCAAAGCGGATATCTGGATGGGCACCAACTCGGTTTGCTACGCAGCCAGCCCCAGTTCGTTTGTCATCGGCGTGGACGGGATGCTCTACAAATGCACGATCGCGCTCTACGACGAGCGCAACCATGTCGGCCAACTGAATCCGGACGGTAGCTTGTCGCTGCATAACGAGCGGATGGCGTTATGGACGGACGGCGGTTCCAACGATTCGACGTGCCGCTCCTGTTTCTACTCGCCGGTCTGCCAAGGCGATTCCTGCCCGCTGATCCGCCTTGACCAGAACAGACGCCCCTGTCCGTCGTTGAAAACGCAGGTGCGTGACGTAGTGACCTTGATGGATCGTCAAGGCAAACGCTTTGTCGAGATCATGCCTGAAACGGAGTCGACACCATGCTGACACATCCGTGGGGGATCGAAGGCAAGAAGCGTCTGTTGAAGCACTTGACAGTGAACGACACCGCTTCTTGCCTGCATGCCCTGTTTCCCGAGTTGCGAATCGCCGGGGAAGCGGCGGGAACCGTGAAACCTTTTTCGCTGGAAGAGTCGGAATGGGGGCTGACCCGCGGTGACCTCAGTTCGCGCTGGATCGCCGAAGCAGAAGCCGAGTTGCGGCAAAAAGGGTTGTGGGAAGCGGCCGTGACTGCACATGAGAGGGAGGAGCCAGTTCCTTCCGTCTTTGTGTTGGAAGAAATGTCCGATTCGCAACGGGCCGGTGCTTTTTTGGTGAAGCATTATTACCGCTATGCGATGTTTCCGTGGTTTTGGCAGGCGTTTGCCGAGGTCAAGGAGCGCCGGTCTTTTGTGCTACAGGGCTTGGCGACGGAGATCGCTTGTTTTGACGGGGCAGCCCCGTGGACGATGGAGCACCTGTTTGACGAGCTGATGTCCTGGCAGACGACAGACGAGGGACGGCAACGGCTATGGCACAAGCTCGGTGTGCTGTTCACGTTTCGCGAGTCGTTTGACGAGGCAGAGCGGTACATGGCCAGGGCCTGGGGGATGTTGCCATCCAGTTCCGGCGCGGAACGAATCTGCCGCGAAGCCGAATGGCACAACGGTGTCGCCTTGATCGAACTGCGACGCGGGGACTATCAGCGAGCGGACATCGTGTTGACGAAAGCGGAGCAGCGGTTGGCCGAGTGCCCGAGCGACTATGAGCGGGTGGCGCAGATCGCACATATTCTGCGCGCCAACCGTGTACGTTTGAGAGGGATCTTGGAAGGTCCTCTTGTGACGGAAGGGGGCCGGACGGGGTGATCATTCATTCAACAGTTTTGGAGAACGGATTGCGCATCGTGATCGCGGAAGTGCCCGAGATGCCGGTGGTGTCGGCCGGGCTGTTCTTTCGCCAAGGGTCGCGCAACGAAGCGGATGACGAGAACGGGATTTCCCATTATCTCGAACATCTGCTCTTTAACAACCAGCGGGCGATTCGCCGCAAGAAGCGGGCGGTCGAGTCGATCCTCTTCAACGGCGGGGTGCTCAGCGCCTTCACGACGAAGGAATGTACGTCCTATGAAGGCGTGGCGTTGAAACAGCACGCGCACTTGCTGTTCGAGTCGCTGTATGAGTTGGTGTTCGAAGGCGAGTTTTCGGCAGAGGATGTCGAGGCGGAGCGACCGATCATCTTGGCGGAACTCAAACGCAAGACGGCCGGGAGCGACCAGATCACCGACTATCTCGTGCAGGGGATCTACGGCAACACCGGTTATGGCAAATGGATTCTCGGTACGGAAGATTTTATCTCCTCCGTGCAAGTGGACCAACTGCGCGAACGGTATGAGAAAAGCTACTGTGCCGACAACTGTTCGCTGGTCGTGCTCACCTCGCTGGAGGTGCGCGAGCTGATGCCGATGATCACCGAGTTGTATTCCCGTGTGCCAAGTGGAACGCCGACGCCGCTAGAAGTCAATTTGTCCGAAGAGGTGCATCTGAAAGTGTTGCGCCAGAAGTCCGAGCAGGTCTATCTCTGTCTGGGCGGAGTTGGGCCTTCTTCGCGTGACGAATCGACGGCGATGTTCGAGATGGCGATGGCGGCATGGGGCAGTTTGCCCAACTCTCGGCTGTTCCTGTCGGCTCGCGAGCGGGATGGACTGGTCTATCAGATCCAGAGTTTCTCCCGCCATTATGTGCAGACAGGGCAGTGGGGCGTGTTCTCTTCCGTGTCGCGCAAGAACTTCGAACCGCTGATGGCTGTGCTCGCCGAAGAGATTCATCGCCTGCGCGAAGAGCCATTGAGCGAAGCGGAGCTGTCGCGCACCGCCTCGGTGTTGAAAACCGACTTGTACCTGAAGATGCAGCAGACCGGGCATTTTCTAAAACTCTTGGGACGCAAGGAGATTTTCCGCGAAACGATCTACCCGAACGATCTGATTCGCCAGTTGGAGTTGGCTACACCGGAGCGGGTGATGGAGTCGGTGCGCGATTCGGTGCGCCCGTTGGGGACGTCTCTGGTCGTGATGGGCGATCTCGACACGGATCAAGCCTTGCAAGCGATGAATCTGATTGGAGAGTGAAGCAACATGGAGCAGCAGGGAGTGCGAACGCTCAATGAATCGCAACAAAAAGTGCTGGCCAATCCTTCCGTCTTAACAACATTTCTGTATCTGCTCGACGGCGCGTCCTCCAACGAAGAGCTGGCCCGGCGTACCGGGTTTAAACCTTTGGAGACATCCGTCTATCTCGACCGGATGATCGAGGCGGGACTGGTCGGGCACTCGCGGCTGGTGCCCGTTGGCGGCAAGGCGACGCAGAAGATCTATGAAGTGTTGGAACCGAATGTCGATTTTACTTCGATCGTGCCGTCCTTGTCGGCAAGCACGGCTCTGGAGTTGTGTTACAACAAGATTCGTACCGACATTGCAGCGTTGGAGGCGGCGAAGCAGCTCAACGAGAAGGCCGGCATTAAGTATGCGCAGATTCGCATCCGCCCGGACGCGTATGGGAAGTTTCAAGAGCTGATGCGCACCGTCGAGGAGTTCATCAAGGACAATGATGCGACCGATGGAGAGGAAAGCATGACGTTTCTCGTCGTCGGGTACAAAGGCGAAGGGCTGGGGCAGCATTAGGCAGGCGAAGGTTGGTTGGAAGCGGCTTGCTAGGAGGAAGTGGAGGCGGAGACGATGATCAAATTGATTAGGCGCAACAAGGCGTTTGGCAAACTGTTGGCGGCTTCGATGATCTCGGAGATGGGGTCGCATTTTACGTACATGCTGCTGATCGTGCTCGCCTATGAAGAGACGAAATCGGTGATGACGACGATGGGGATCACCATCGCGTCGAGTGTCGGCACGCTCCTGATGGGTTCGGTGTCCGGCGTATTGGTCGACCGGCGTCGCCCCGTTCAGGTGATGGTGTTGTCCAATCTGTTGCAGGCTCTCGCGATTTCCTCGCTGTTTTTCCTGCCGGTGAGCACGTGGTCCTACTATGTCATGTCGTTTATTATGGCGGTACTGGCGACGTTCCAAGCGCCGGCATCGCGCAAATACCAGGTGACGGTGGTGCAGGAAGACGAGCTGATGGAAGCCAACGCCTCGATGCAGACCGGGCGCGAGGCGTTGAAGATCATCGGGCCGCTGTTGGCGGTGACGGTGTTGTCCGTGTTTGCTCCCGAGTGGCGCAAGATCGGCTATCTCATCGACGGCACGTCGTTTATTCTCTGTGCGCTGATCTTGACTTCGCTTGGTTTCTCGTGGAAGAAGCAGGAAGCGGAAAAGGAAGCGTCTTCGGCGGAGAAGAGCCGATTTGTCGAGCAGTGGCGGGAAGGGTTCGCTCCGCTGAAACAGCCGATTCTCGCAGCGGTCGTGCTCATGTTCTTGTTCATCATCATCGGCATCGGCGGGGTCGAGGTCATCTTCACCGCCCACGTGTCGGAAGCGGGCTATTCGTCGCTCGCCGTCGGCTATCTGTTCGCCGCACTCAGCGCCGGTTTGATTCTGGCGTCGATGTTCGGCACGAAATATTTTGCCAAATGGCCGTTGGCGATCCGTTTGGGCGGCGCGACGCTTGGCATCGGGCTGTTCATGGGCGCGGTCGGCTTGAACGCGAATCTGATCGCGATGTCGGCGGCGTCGTTTGTGCTCGGGTTGTTCAACTCGGTGTACAACGTGTCGGCATCGACTTACATGCAAAAAGCGGTGCCGCGAGAGCAACTCGGGCGGTTCTTCGGGCTGGTGTCGTCTTTGTTCAGCGCGGTCGGGTTGCTCGGCTTGGCGATCAACGGCGTACTCGGGACGATCTTGGAGCCGCATCTGGTTCTGCTCTGGGTCGGCGGTATTCTGTCGGTGACCGGCTGCGTGTCGATGGTCGTGATCGGCTTGGCCGAGCGCAAGACGAGGGCGGCGAATCAATCGGCATCCGCCTAGTACAGCGAAATTTTTTGGAAAAGGTTGTGTGGGAACCCCCTTTGTTCCTCCGATGGGAGCGAGAGGGGGTTTTTGGTCTGCATCTATGCTAAAATAAAAGGCGTGGCAAAAACCGAACGGGCGGTTGACTGTTGCCCGTCGGAGATTTAGAATAGGTAGTAAGCAAATGAATGGATGTTCATTCATAAGGATCGGGGTGATGACGATCGCTCAGAAGAAGAACAATGAAAAATACGAGGCGATTCTCAACGCCGCCGTCAAGGTGATCGGTCAAGCCGGTTATCACAACGCCCCGATCTCCAAGATCGCGCGGGAGGCAGGCGTGGCGGACGGGACGGTCTACTTGTACTTCAAGAACAAGGAAGACATCCTGATCTCGATTCTGCGCGAGACGATCGGCACGATTGTCGACCGCATCCATGAGGAGCTGCCTTCGACGGAGGGCGATGCGGTGCAGGCGCTGCGGCGCGTGGTCACCGTGTATTTTGAAACACTGGGCACCAACACCGACTTGGCGATGTTCACACAGGTTCACCTGCGCCAGTCCAACGCCGAGATGCGCAAGCAGATCGGCGACATCATCCGGCCGTACTACCGGATCATCGACGAGATTATTCTACAGGGCTCGGAGACGGGCGTGTTTCGACACACGCTCGACAAACGGATCGCCCGCCGGATGATCTTCGGCACGATGGACGAAACGGTCACCGCTTGGATTCTCACGGGTGCGAAGTACGACCTGCTATCGCTGATCGAGCCTGTGCTCGACGTGATGGTCGGCGGCCTGCGCGCTCAGTCCTGATACTCATACAGCCTTGAAAGGAGTTCACACCCGATGAACATTTTCGTGTGCCTCAAGCAAACGTTCGATACCGAGGAAAAGATCGTCGTCGACAACGGCCAAGTCAAAGAAGACGGCGTGCGCTTCGTCATGAACCCGTACGACGAGTACGCGGTGGAAGAAGCGATCCAACTGCGCGACAAGTTCGGCGGTTCGATCACCGTGGTCACCATCGGCCCGGATCGCGCCCAAGAAGCGCTGCGCACCGCGCTGGCGATGGGTGCCGACGAAGCGGTTCATATCGCCGACGAATCCCTGTTCGGCGACGAATACAGCGCATCCAATGTGCTGGCAACCTACTTCAAAGACAAGTCCTACGACATCATCCTCTGCGGCAACCAAGCGGTCGATGACGGCTCCGGCCAAGTCGCAGTCCGCCTGGCGGAACTGCTCGGCCTGCCGCACATCTCCACGATCACCAAGCTGGAGATCGACGGCACCGACGTCACCGCGTCCCGCGACGCGGAAGGCGACGAAGAAGTGGTCGGCGCGACCCTGCCGGTGCTCGTCACCGCACAGCAAGGTCTGAACGACCCGCGCTACCCGTCCCTGATCGGCATCCGCAAAGCGAACAAGAAACCGCTGGAAGCTCCGGCGGCGGGCGACCTCGGTCTGTCCGGCGACACGTTCGCGGCGAAGTCTTCCGTTGTCACCACGTTCCTGCCGGCGGAGAAAACGGGCGGTCGCATTCTCGAAGGCGACAACGCACAGCGCGTGCAAGAACTGGTCAACCTGCTGAAAAACGAAGCGAAAGTCCTGTAAGCCGGACTTCTTATAGAGAGAGGAGCAGAATCGATGAGCAGAAAGATTCTCGTAATGGCTGACCTGCGCAACGGCAGCCTGCGTAACGTGACCTTTGAAGCGCTGTCCGCTGCGAAGCAATTCGCAGACGGCGGCGAAGTCTATGCAGCACTTCTCGGCAGCAACGTAGCGGCACACGCGGACGCTCTGGCGCACTACGGCGCAGACAAAGTGTTTGTCGTCGACAACGCTGCTCTGGAAAACTACGTACCGGATGCGTATGCAACCGCGCTGGAAGCGGTGATCAAGGAAGCGAACCCGAACCTCGTCTTCCTCGCACACTCCGCGATCGGCCGCGACCTCGCACCGAAGCTGGCGGCACGCTTTGAAGCGGGCCAAGTGTCCGACATCATCGAGATCGCCGAAGACGGCGGCAACCTCGTGTACACCCGCCCGATCTACGCAGGCAAGGCGTTCACCAAAAACACCCTGTCCGGCGACCTCGCGTTCGTGACCGTGCGTCCGAACAACTTGCCGGCGTCCGAACCGGATACCTCCCGTTCCGCCGACGTCGTCAACGTTGCGGCTGACATCCCGGCCGACTCCCTGCGCACCTTCATCAAAGAAGTGGTGAAGAAGTCCACCGGCGGCGTCGATCTGTCCGAAGCGAAGATCATCGTCTCCGGCGGTCGCGGCGTGAAGTCTGCAGACGGCTTCAAGCCGCTGCAAGAGCTGGCGGACGTACTGGGTGCGGCTGTCGGCGCATCCCGTGGTGCTTGCGACGCCGACTACTGCGACTACGCGCTGCAGATCGGCCAAACCGGCAAGGTTGTCACGCCGGATCTGTACATCGCGTGCGGCATCTCCGGCGCGATCCAGCACTTGGCGGGCATGTCCAACTCGAAAGTGATCGTCGCGATCAACAAGGACCCGGAAGCGCCGATCTTCAAAGTGGCGGACTACGGCATCGTCGGCGACCTGTTCGACATCGTGCCGCTCCTGACCGAAGAACTGAAGAAAGTCTTGGCTGAGTAGTTCGCACGCGGCACAGACTGACTCACATAGGAAAAGACCCTCTGGAAGAGGGTCTTTTTCACGTTCCGGGACGGTGGGGGAGCGGTTAGACGCCCATCGTGGTGGTGTTGTCGTCGATGACATCCGGGTCGAGTGTGTTCGTGTTGCTGATCCCGTTGATCGAGACGGAGAAATCGCCGGTCAGACCGCCGCCCGCTCCCGAATAGGATTTGGATGCACTTTTGGGCGCTATGACGCCTGTATCGCCAAAGTTCACCGTACCGCCGGCAACGCTGACAATCTTGATCGGACCGCCGATGAGGGAAGGCATGTTCTTCCCCTCCTTTCACACGCCTACTGCTAGAAAGAGAACTACTACTAGAGTATGTGCAGGGGAAAGCGACGGTGCGCCGCCGCATCCGAATTGGACTAGCGGATCGCACCGACCGGACCGCCGGTACCGAGGTTCGGGATGGCGATCGGCGTACGCACGCCGCGGGTGATCGAGACGTTGCGCGGGGAGAAGCATTCCGCGTCGCCAAAGATCACAATGGCGGAGGACGAGACCGCGTTGATCTTGATGCCGCCGATCTTCAGGTCGGCGTTGTTGATGACGTTCATTTTGATTTTCGTGCTCATCGTGCTTTCTCACCTCGTATATTCGGTCGCAGGACTTCATGCGCTCGCCCCAGGATGTTGGCGTCGCGCACGTCTTCATCGAGTTGATTGGCATAATGCAAGCGCGTATCGATCCGTTCCGCCACTTCCTTGGTGACAAAACTGGGCGCGCCGCGGTAGCCGCCGTAGGATTCGCCGTACGAGAAGGGCGAGACTTCTCCGAACACATCGCCGACCTGCACGATGCCGGAGAAGGTGATGCTGAGAACCAGAGTTTGATCGATGATCACATGTTTCGGTCTGTCGCGTAGAATCAAGGACTGACGCCTCCCGTTTGCAACTTCCCTATAGGCTATGAGCGTTCGGGTCGCGTCGTGTCACTCACCTAGGGCGGATGTCCCGCATAGAATGGGTTAGAAACGCCTATCGCGGTCGTAAGGAGGTGTCGTCATGCCAGCCATACTGGGCAACTTGAAAGTGATCAACGTCTCCTCCGGCGGTGTGCTCCACATAGGAGATGTCGGCATTATTTCTCCGAAGACGACCGCCAAGACGTATTCGGGATCGGGCTCATTTAACACGGGGGATTTCCCGCAGACATATAACGTGGTCAGCTCGACGAACACGAACGACAACGATGTGATCGACGACAACATCCTCAGCGGGTTCTAAGAGAGGAGGGAGCGCATGCGCGTCACGCAGACGATCTCGATCGGTTCGCTCAAAGTCAACTCGATGTCCAACTCCTCGATCCTGCAGATCGGCGCCAGCGGGGCGATCAAAGCGCGCTCGGAGGACATCAAGGAGATCATCCCGCAGTCGCAGGCCGATCAGACGATGGAAGGGATCGTCACCAAGGAAGTCAAACCGATCTTGGAAAAAGAAGGGCTGCCCGTCGAGCCGCCGGGCGGTGCCAAAGCGGCCAAGGCGGGACAACCGCCGCCGCCGGCAGGAGCGAGCACCGGGCTGGAAGGGGTGCCGACTGCGCCGCCCGCTCCTCCAAAGACTGGTGAAGCGACGGCCGAGGAAGAGGGCGTCCCATCCGGCGCAGGCAATATCAAGGTCGAGGGAGAAGAAGCGCCGGAGTTTTAAACTCGTGACAGGCGAAAAAGTACCTGAGAGAGATCAGGTACTTTTTTTTCGTTTGCGGCGCTTTTTGTTGGAGGAGTTGTTGGGAGAAACCATGTCGGAGGGAATGCCGCCTTCGCCGTTTTGAAAACGTTGCTGTCCCCAGTGTTTGTCGAGCGCGATGGCGTAATCGCGGGCGGCGTCGAAATAGGCGGTTCGCGCCAATCGACATTCTCTCGTGTCGGCATCTTCCGGACATTTTTCGATCCGATTGGCGGCTGCCTCCAAGACCTTCCGATATTCCGGCCACGTGGGGTCGAATTCCGCGAACGGCGGCGGTGACAGCACGTTGTAAAACGGGTCGTCAAAAAGTGTCGTGCCGGTGACCAGCGGTGATTCGTACCGCTCCCGCCGCTCGACCGTGCCGAAGCCCGGCGGGTTGTCGGGCGGCACGACAAATCCGGATGGGATGTCGGGAAGCGGGCGGTCGGGGTCACAGGCTTCCGTGTAGCGCAATTTTTTCTTTTTCATACGTCGTCTCCCTCCTCGTGAATAGCCTATGTGCCGGCGGAAAGAGCGGTGCGAAGCGACAAACGGACAAAATTCGCTCGACAATTTCCTGGGAAATAGCGACAAGGATTTCCGCAGGTGTCGAGAACTGGCAATGCACGTGAGAATAAGCTACACTTAGAGCAGACAAGCGGTACACGGAGGAGGAACCAAGATGGACCCGATGGATTGGGTACACTCGTGGGATGACTACGAGATCATGATGTATGTGGAACAGGACGAGCAGGGCCTGTGGGGCATTTATATGCAAGGCTCGCGCGTGGTGCGGGAGCAGGGGCTCTTCGAGATGGAGCTGCTGTACGACCGCAAGATCGGCGATTTGAACCCGGAGATTCGCCGCGAGGACGCGCCGCGGGAGGATGATTGGCAGGAGCGGCAGTTGCGCTGGTTCTTGGAGACGCACCCGGAGTTGGTGGAGCGGGAGAAGCAGTTTATGCGCGAGTTTGTCGAGAAGCAGGAATAGGAAGCAAAAAGGCCATGTCCCGAGGGGAGATGGCCTTTTTTTGTGGCGGGATGTCACCACGAACTATTTTTCTTCGATCACGACGTCGTTGACCTTGACTTCCTCTTCGGGGCGGGACACTTCGCCGGTCGGTTGAGCTCCGACTTTGACGGCGGCGATCTTCTTGACGGTGTCCATGCCGTCGACCACTTCCCCGAAGACGGTGTAGTAGTAGTTGTCGAGCGAGAGGTTGAGGTTCTTCGATTGCTCGCCGGTGCAGATGAAGAACTGGGAGCCGTTGGTGTTCGGGCCGGCGTTGGCCATCGCCACGATGCCGGGGCCGTATTCCTTCGCCAGCGGCTTCTCGTCTTCGTACTTGTAGCCGGGGCCGCCGGAACCGGTACCCGTCGGGTCGCCCGTTTGGATCATGAAGTCTTGGATCACGCGGTGGAAGATCACGCCGTCGTAGAAATCGTGCTTGGCGAGGAAGACGAAGGAGTTGACCGTCTTCGGCGATTGGTCGTCGAACAGTTTGATCGTGATGTCGCCTTTGTTCGTTTTCAGCGTGGCGGTGTATTCCTTGCTTTTGTCGATCGTCATCTCCGGGTAGTTCGGGTAGAGCTTGGTGGCGGTCGGTTCGTCGGTGCCGCCCTGTTGGGTTTGGTCGGCGTTTTGCTTGGTCTTGTCCGCCGCCGTGTCGTCGGTGTTGCCGCAGCCGCTGAGCAGAGTGGCGACAAGTGCTGTGGAGAGGAGTGTGGTGAGTAGCGTTTTCTTGGTCATCGTGAAGCCTCCGTTTCGAAATTGGGTACTGTTTCCTATTTTATCGGGCGAGGAGGTGGGAAGCAAGTGTCTAGGGACGGAGAGGCGGGAGAGGAAATTGCATCGGCAGGTCGAAACGTGTAAAGTCGAGGCTGAGAAAGGTGTGAATCCAATGGCAGAACACTATGTTGAATATATCGTCGAAGTCGACGGATCGCGCACGGAGGAGGCGATCGCTCGTTTGCAAGGACGGGGGATCGAGTATGTGTGGGAGGACGCGCCGATCGAGACGTTTGTGACGGAGGACGGGTACGGCTATCAGGAAGTGGCGCAGGAGCGGGTGACCGTGCGGGCGTATGAGGAGGTCGACGCGGAGCCGACGGAGGCGATGCTTCTCCGGTTGCGCGACGAGGTTAGCGCGTGGATGGGGGAGTTGACCCATGCGGTGCAGGCGGTGGTTCCGCAGCCGGTGACGGCCGATCCCGCCTATGAGTTTACGGCGATCGAGGTGAAGCCGGGCTTGATGATCCGACCGCCGTGGGATGCGGAGCGAGCGGACGGGGAGACCACGCTGGTGATCGAGCCGTCGGCGGCGTTCGGAACGGGGTTGCACCCGACGACGCGTCATTGTCTGGCGGTGATCGACGAGCTGGTACAACCGGGAGACGCGGTAGCCGACCTTGGTGCAGGCTCCGGCATCCTTTCAATCCTCGCGCGGAAAAGAGGGGCATCCCCCGTCGTCGCCGTCGATCTCAATCCGTCGGCGGAGAGCTCGATCAGCTACCACATGGAACTGAACGAGACGGACGGCATCGAGATTCGCATCGGCGACGTGTTCGCAGAGTTCGCCGATGTCGCGGACGCGTTCGACCTGATCGCCGTCAACATCGGGGGCAAAGAAGCGATGGAGTTGTCCGCGATCTGCACCCGTCTGGTGAAAACGGACGGTGTCCTGCTCCTATCCGGTATCGTGGAGTGGATCGAGGAGGACGTTACGGCGTATTATCGTGAGTTGGGCTATCAAGTGATCGCAAGGCACCAAGGGGATGAGTGGGTGACGCTGGCGGTAAAACACGCTGACTTTTCCTAAAATCTGGTGTAAAATGGAATCTATCTTTTGGCGGTGATAGGGAGGGGTTTACGTGGCGATTCGCGCTTGTGCCCAAGGCATGGTCTTGCACGAAGGTAGATTGCTGGTAGAGAAGTTCGACGGGGAGCACGCTGGCGGTTGCGGCGTGTATTATCGCACGCCGGGCGGCGGTATTGAACTGGGTGAGATGAGTCGGGATACGATTGTGCGTGAGTTTCACGAAGAACTCGGCGCACAGGTACGGGTGCTCGACTATCTCGGCTGCCTCGAAAACATCTGGACGGTGAGCAGCGGTGCGGTCGGGCATCAACTGGTGCAGATGTATGCGGTGGAATTTGTCGACGAGAGTTTGTATCAACAGGAGCAACTGTTGATCACCGAGGAGGACGAGCAATCCTACGGCTACTGGGTGCCGGTGGATGACTTTCTCTCGGGGGAGAAGATTCTATACCCGAGCGGTGCGCCGGAACTGTTGGCGAAGCTCGTGCGCTAAGAACGGTTACAGGTCGATTGGGCAAACAGGGAGCGCGTAGGGTTATACGCGCTCTTTTTGTTGTGAGGGTTGCGCGGGCCGCCTGTTTTCCTCGCGTTTGATCCACGAGCGTATCCCGCGACCGGCATACGGTTCGTCCGCATAGCGGGGGATGAGGTGCAGGTGGGCGTGGAAGATCTCTTGCCCGCCGATCTGACCGACGTTCCAGCCGACGTTGTAGCCTTGCGGGTGGAACTGTTCGTCGAGATGGGCTTTGACTTGGCGGAGCAAGTGTTGCGTCGCGATCCATTCCTCTGCGGTCAAGTCGAACACGGTGACGCGGTGGGCTTTCGGTACGATCAGGCCGGAGCCGATCAGGATCTGTTGCGGGCGTTGCAGGAAGCGGACGAACTCGTTTTCGAACACGACCTGCTGTTCGGGATCTTGCTCAGGGTGACAAAAAGGGCAGTCGTTCATGGTGACCTCCGTTGACGAGTACGTTCATTATGACAAGTATATCATCCGCGGAACGGGTTGTTCCACCACCCCTTTTGCACCGGTTGGGTTTGGAGACGGGTCATCAGTGCGACGTCGAGGATCAAATTGGGCAGCAGGCGTTGGAACATCGCGATGATCCCCAGCGCCGAGGCGACCTCCCGTTCGCTTAGCGTTTTCTGCAGGCGCGTCGGCGAGAGCGGCAGCGGGTGAGGGAGCGTGTGGGCCAACCCTTGCGCCTTGTGCAGCAGTTGGTCGGCCGCTTCCCTGTACCACGTGGCATGGATCTGCGGCTGGATCTCGGTCCACGCGCCGGAGAGAAAGGTCGGGTAGTGAGCGAGGGCGCGGTAGTCGCTGGCCGGCCCGAAAGCGCGGTGCGTGTCGACGATGTGTTTGAGCAGGTGTTGCAGGTGGGGAGGAGCCGTCTCGTAGCGCACCAGCGGCACTTGCTTCGGAAACGTGGCCGGGATGCCGGGCGGGACGTAGATGTCCTCTGTGTTGGTGCGTCCGTGGATCGGGCGTTCGGACAGCGCTTCGTACCAAGCGGTGGCCAGCAGAAGCAGTTTGGGGTTCACATAGTGAAAGACGGGCAGGATCGAGGCGGCACCGCGCAGGTCGCGCTGGGTGACGAAGGCGGGGAGCTGCAACTCGACCGACTCCGGCAAGGTGATGGCGCGCAACTCGTCGCAAGCGCGTTCAAAGGAAAGGGACAGCAGGTTGGGGCGGCTGACTTCCCACGCATAGGTAAGGAACGAGGGATAGTGGGCCAACACGCGAAACAGGTAGTTCACGATCGGAACATGCATCGTCGTCCGAATGTGATGATACAGTTTGCGCAAACGGCCTCGTGCTTCCCCCTCGAAGATCTCGGGGACGTACAAGGGGTGGCCCTCCCTCCGCAATTTTTGTCGTTTCAAGATTCTATGAAGGAGGCGGGCGGGGAATGCCCCGCGATGTGGGAGGGCAGGCGGGGATGTGCTATAATGTGGGGGAAAGCAACAGGATGAGTGTACCGGAGGAGGGAAACCGCATGGAAGTGATCAAAATCTCCCCGCGCGGCTATTGTTACGGGGTGGTCGATGCGATGGTGCTGGCTCAGCAAGCGGCCAAGGACCTCGATCTGCCGCGCCCGATTCATATACTGGGCATGATCGTTCACAACAAGCATGTCGTCGAAGCGTTCGACCAACAGGGCATCATCACGTTGGAAGCGAAGGCGGAAGACCGGATGGCGCTGCTCGATCAGATCGACGCGGGCACGGTGATTTTTACCGCACACGGGGTGTCGCCCGCCGTGCGTGAAAAGGCGCGGGCGAAGGGCTTGACCGTTGTCGACGCCACCTGCCCCGACGTGACGAAGACGCACGACCTGATCCGCGAGAAAACGGCGCAGGGCTATGAGATCGTTTACGTCGGCAAGAAGGGGCACCCGGAACCGGAAGGCGCTGTCGGCGTTGCGCCTGACAAAGTCCATCTCGTGGAAAAAGAGTCGGACGTCGAAGCGCTGCACATCACCACCGACAAGATCCTCGTCACCAACCAGACGACGATGAGCCAGTGGGATACCAAGCACCTGATGAACTGCGTGTTGAAAAAATACCCCCATGTCGAGATCCACAACGAGATCTGCCTCGCGACACAGTTGCGGCAGGAGGCGGTGGCGGAGCAGGCGAAGCAAGCGGACTTGACGATCGTCGTCGGCGACCCGGCTTCGAACAATTCGAACCGCTTGGCGCAAGTGTCGCAGGAGATCGCGGGCACGACGGCCTATCGGATTTCCGATGTGACGGAGCTGGAGCTTTCGTGGCTGCAGGGCGTGAACAAGGTCGCCGTCACCTCGGGCGCTTCGACTCCGACGCAGATCACCAAGGAAGTGATCGACTTCTTGGAACAGTACGATCCGCAGGACGAAGCGACGTGGCAGCGGCTGCGCAAAGTGCCGCTGGAGAAGTTGCTTCCCAAGGCCAAGGCGAAAAGCAAATAGCACAGAGCAGATGGAAGAGAAAAGGCATCCGTGACAGGGTGCCTTTTCTCATGGAATGACATTCTGTGACAACCTTTGTCAATCACTCGGAAAGAGGATGACAACGGTTCAGGAACGTGCCATAATAAGGGTGTACAGTATTTGTATACTAGATGGACTAATAATGTCTAGTATTTATAGACGAGAAGACCTAGTACATATGGACGGGGTGAGGGTAGATGAAATTAAGAATGAAGATCATACTGATCTTTTCCACACTGTTTCTGATCGGGACCTTGGGGATGGGGGCGTTCGCCTCCTACATGATCGACAGCGAGATGGTCGGTTCCGCGCAGGAGAAGTTGCAAGCGGACTTGGCTTTGGGGTATGAACTGCTCGACGCCAAGTATCCGGGTGACTGGGAGGTGCGCGGGGACAAGCTGTACAAGGGTGACCAACTGCTGAACGGCGACGAAGCGCTCGTCGATCAGATCGGCAAGGTCACCGGCGATACGGTGACGATCTTCTTGGGCGACACCCGCGTGGCGACCAACGTGAAGGAGGAGGACGGCACCCGCGCCGTCGGCACGCATGTCAGCGCGGAAGTGGCGCAGACGACGCTGAAGGACGGGCGGATGTTCATCGGCGAAGCGAACGTGGTCGGCACGCTGAATGAGGCGGCCTATCAGCCGATCAAAAACGGGCAGGGCGAGATCATCGGCATCTGGTATGTCGGCGTGCCGAAGACACGCTTTGACGAGTTGGTGGCCGACTTTATCGGCAACTTGTCGATCTTCGCTGTCATCGGCATGGCGGCCGCAGTTGTCGTCTCCTACTTTGTGGCGACGTACATTGCCAAGCCGCTGATCAAGATGGCCCGAGTAGCCCACCAAGTGGCGGAAGGCGACCTGCGGGTCGAGCCGCTGGCATCGAAGGCACGCGACGAGATCGGCCAGCTCTCCGGCGCGATCGATCGTATGGTTCTTAACTTGCGCGAGGTGATCGAGCGCGTCAACGAGACGTCGATTCAAGTGGCTTCCTCGTCGGAGGAACTGTCGGCGAGCACCGACCAGACGGCGCGCGCGACGGAGCAGATCACCGAGACGATCCAAGAGGTTGCGCTCGGGGCGGAAAGCCAAGTCAACGGCGCGAACGACAGCGCGACGGCGATGGAGGAGATGACGCAAGGCATCCAGCGGATTGCCGAAACGTCCTCTTCGGTGGCGGAAGCGTCGCAGGAGACCGCTCGGGAAGCGGAGCAGGGCAACGAGGCGGTGCAACAGGCCGTTCTGCAGATGACCTCGATCCGGACCACCGTTCGCTCGTCGGCGGATGGAGTCAAAGTGTTGGAGCAGCGGTCGTTGGAGATCGGCAAGATCATCGAAGTGATCACGGCGATCGCCGACCAGACCAACCTGCTGGCGCTCAACGCGGCGATCGAAGCGGCGCGGGCCGGGGAGCACGGGCGCGGGTTTGCCGTCGTCGCGGACGAGGTGCGCAAGCTGGCGGAACAGACGACGCAGTCGGCGGGACAGATCGCCGAGTTGATCGGCATCATCCGGACGGACACCACGCAGGCGGCGCTGTCGATGGAGACGGCGACGCAGGAGGTCGAACAGGGCACCGAAGTGGTGCAGAAGGCCGGCGATGCGTTCAGCCACATCCTCAACGCGTCGCGGGAAGTGGCGTATGCGGTGGAGGAAGTCTCGGCCGCTTCCGAGCAGATGGCGGCCAGTTCGGAGATGGTGGCGACCACCGTCGGGGAGTTGCTGCGCATCGCCCAGACGTCGGCCGGCAGCGCGCAAAACGTGGCGGCGGCGTCGCAGGAGCAGTTGGCTTCTGTCGAGGAGATCTCTACTTCGGCCGACTCCTTGGCGCAATTGGCGCACGAGTTGCGGGAGATGGTCAGCAAGTTTCAAGTGTAGCCGTGAAGGGATTGCACGACGCTAGACAGAAAAAGACCAGTGGACTTCGAGCCACTGGTCATTTCTATGGAAGCGGGTCTGGTCTTATCACTCCATTTCGAATCGAGGAGGATCTCTTTTTGAAAAAAATTCTCTTGCGCACGGGTCTCATCCTGCTGCTCGTGGTCGCTTTGTTGTTCGGCTTGTACAAACTGATGAATGCCCGCACCTACCAAGTCTTCGGCGAGCTGGTGCCGCGGGTGGAAACGCAAGACAAAGTCGTCGCGCTGACATTTGACGACGGCCCGACGGAGCGGGTGGACGAGGTGCTACCCGTGCTCGATGAGTTGGGGGTGAAGGCGACCTTCTTCCTGATCGGCAACGAGTTGGAGCAACACCCCGAGGAAGGAAAGAAGATCGCGGCGGCGGGGCATGAGATCGGCAACCATACCTACTCTCATCAGCGCATGGTGTTTAAGTCGCCCAGCTATATAAAAGAAGAGATTGAAAAAACGGACAGGCTGATCCGCGACACAGGCTACGGCGGCGAGATCCTGTTCCGTCCGCCGAATTGCAAAAAGCTCGTCGGGCTGCCCTATTATCTGTGGCAGCATGATCGGGTGGCGGTGACGTGGGATGTCGAGCCGGAGTCGGCGCCGGAGGAGACGGATGACCCGCAGGAGATGGTGCGGCGGGTGAAAGAGCAGACGAAGCCCGGTTCGATCATCCTGTTTCATGTGATGTACGACAGCCGCGACGCGTCGCGACAGGCGTTGAGGGACAGCATCGTGGCGCTTCAGGAAGAAGGGTATCGGTTTGTCACGGTGTCGGAGTTGATGAAGGCGGGGGAGTAGTGCGAACTCACCCTAAGCAAAAGAAAACCAGCAAGCGATCCGATTCGCTTGCTGGTTTTCATGTTTCTTTGGTAAAAGATGAGGTGCCTATTCCGGCATCTTGCCCGTGTAAATCGACTGCGGACGGATGATCCGCCCGGCCGCCGCTTCCAAGATGTGCGCACACCACCCGACCGTGCGGGACACGGCAAAAGACGGCGTGAACAGGTCATCCGGCAGCCCGATCGCCCGCATCACGGCAGCGGCGTAGAACTCGACGTTGACGTTCAACTGGCGGCCCGGCTTGAATTCTTGGAGCAGAGCGAGGCCGGTCTTCTCCACGTGTACGGCCAGATCGAACCACGGGTCGTCGCCTGCGAGGTCGGCGGCGATGGAGGAAAGCGCTTGCGCTCGCGGGTCACGCGTTTTGTAGACGCGATGACCGAAGCCCATCAGGACTTCCTTGTTCTCCAACTTGTTGCGAATCCACGGTTCGGCGTTTTCCTTGGTGCCGATCTCTTCGATCATCTTGGTCACTTCGGACGGTGCACCGCCGTGGAGCGGGCCTTTCAGTGCGCCGATGCCGGCACAGACGGAGGAGATCAGGTCGGAGTTGGTCGAAGCGACGACGCGGGAAGCGAACGTCGAAGCGTTCAAGCCGTGCTCTTGGGTCAGGATCAGGTAGGCGTCCATCGCTCGCACGTGTGCGGCTTGCGGCTCCTCCCCTTTGAGCATGTAGAGGTAGTTCGCGGTGTGCCCGAGGTCTTGACGCGGGGCGATCGGCTCTTGGCCTTGGACGCGAGCGTAGCGATAGGCGACGATCGTCGGCATCTTCGCCGTCAGCGTGACGATCTGATCGAGCGACGGCGGGTATTCGACGACATCTTGTCCGTAGCCGAGCAGCGAAACGCCGGTGCGCAGGGCGTGCATCATGTCCACATCGTGCGGGATCGCGTCAAGACCCTGTTTGACATGGGCGGGCAGTTCGCGTGCGGCCGCCATCTTGGCGAGTAGCGTCGCACGCTCTTCCTCGCTGGGCAGGTGTCCGTACCAGAGCAGATGTGCCACTTCTTCAAACGTATGGTTCAGCGCCAAGTCGCGCGCCCAATGGTTGCGATAGACGAGGATGCCGTTCTTCCCGTCGACCAAGCTGAGGTCCGTTTCGGCGACGACCACGTTGTCGAGGCTCGGGGAAATGATTTGGTCTGCCATATTCATCCACTCCCTTTCATTTGCTTCCAGTATATCGGAGTTGACATTGAAAGGGGAAATAGAGAGTTTTAGCGAATACGATTAGAAAAGCTGATCGAACAAGGGGGCGGGGACATGGACATCAAACATTTGCGAACGTTTGTGATGATGGCGCGGGAATTGAATTTTCATCGGACGGCGGAACGGTTGTATTTGGCGCAACCGACGGTGTCGCTGCACATTCGGCAGTTGGAGGAGCAGGCGGGGTATCAACTGTTCGAGCGCAGCGGGCGGCGGGTGCGGTTGACGTCGGCGGGGGAGCGGTTTCGCCTCCATGCGGATCGGATTTTGCAGGCGCATGATGAGGCGCTGTCCGACTTGGCGCGGTGGAAGATGGGGTATGACGACCGTTTGGATTTGCTGCTCTCGCCGCTTTGCGCGGAGGTGGTGTTTCCGCCGTTGTGGATCAAGTATACGTCGGCGCATCCCAATGTCGAAGTGCGGACGTACACCACGTGGTCGCACTCGGTCGGGCCGGGGATTGCGGCGGGGAGGTCGCACGTCGGGTTGGCGCGGTCGCGGTCGACGCATCCGGATACCGAGTCGAAGCTG
>DASTWJ010000167.1:0-11376 GCA_035776695.1 Bacilli bacterium | reverse complement strand
ACGGTGACCGACTTCTCGACGTTTGCCACCAAGTCAACCACCGAGACGTTCGGTGTCGGCACGCGCATGGAGAATCCGTTCAGTTTGCCCTTGAGCTCCGGCAGCACGAGACCGACAGCCTTCGCCGCACCGGTCGTCGTCGGGATGATCGACTGTGCGCAGGCACGAGCGCGGCGCAAATCCTTGTGCGGGTTGTCGAGGTTGTTCTGGTCGTTGGTGTACGAATGAATGGTGGTCATCAGACCGGACAGGATGTTGAACTTGTCGTGCAACACTTTCGCGACCGGCGCGAGGCAGTTGGTGGTGCAGGACGCGTTGGAAATCACGTCGTGCTTCTCCTCGTCATATTGGTCTTCGTTGACGCCCATGACGATTGTGATGTCCTCGTCCTTGCCCGGTGCGGTGATGATGACTTTCTTCGCACCCGCAGTGATATGTTGACCGGCCGTTTCCTTGGAACGGAACTTGCCGGTCGCTTCGATCACGACATCGACTTTCAAGTCCGCCCACGGCAGGTTCAGCGGGTTGCGGTCGCCGACGATGCGCGTTTCGCGTCCGTTGACGATGATCGCGTTGTCGGTGGTTTGAATGTCCGCCTCGAATTTGCCTTGTACGGAATCATACTTCAAAAGGTGTGCCAGCGCCTTCACATCATGTGTGGCGTTGATCGCAACGACTTCGATCTCCGGATCGACGATCGCTGCCCGATATACCATGCGGCCGATACGGCCGAAACCATTAATCGCAATACGTGTAGCCATGAGTAACATTGCCCTCCCAGCGGTGTTGATTACGAACCCTATTGTACACAAAGTCAACGTAATAATCCATACTATTTTAACGTCCTTTGCTAAAAAAGTATGTCACATTTCCGGAAAAGGTACCAAGCTACCAAAGAATTGGACGCTATGGTATAATCACAGAATTCGACATTTGAAAGGTGTGTTTATATGCTGCGCATCGTGACGGACAGCACATCGGACTTGACCGCCGCCCTCGCCGCCGAATCCGGCGTGGAGCTCATCCCTCTTCATGTGATCATCGGCGGGAAAACGTATGCCGAAGGGGTCGACCTCAGCAAGGAGCAATTTTACGAGCGATTGGCGGTGTCCAAAGAGCTTCCGAGCACGTCGCAACCCAGCCCGGCTGTCATGCAGAAATATTTCCAGCGCTACCTCGACGCCGGGGACGATGTGATCTACATCGGGGTCTCCTCGCGCTTTTCCGGCACCCTGCAAGCGGCGCGAATCGGCCGCGACCTGGTAAGCGAACCGGAGCGGGTGACGATCTACGATTCGATGTCCGTGTCCTATGGGCAGGGCCTTCTCGCGTTGCACGCGGCCAAACTGGCACGCGAAGGGAAGACGCCGGCCGAGATCACCGCGGCCCTCGACGACCTGCGCCCCCGCATCCACATCGTCTTTTCCGTAGGCGGGCTGGACAATCTGCGCAAGTCGGGGCGGATCAACAACCTGTCGTTTCTGTTCGGCTCGCTATTGAACATCAAGCCGATCATGATGATCGACCGGGACAGCGTCGTGCAAGTCTATGAGAAAGCGCGGGGCAAGAAAAACGCCTACCGCTCCCTGTTCCGCTACTTGGAAGAGTTCCCGCCCGATCCGGCGTTTGCGTTCGGCCTCGGCCACACGCACGACCCGGAGCAAGCGGCCACATACAGACAGGATCTCCAAGCGCTCGGAATCACCGACCTCCTGTTGTTCGAGATCGGCGCCGTGATCGGCACGCACGTCGGGATCGGCACCATCGGTTTTCTCTACGTCTCGAAGAAATAAGACCACTCAAAAAGGCACTCTGCTCTCGAACCTGCGAGAACACAGTGCCTTTTCCTGTTCCGTCCTATCCCTTAGCGATGTAAAAACCAATAGCCCAGCCCCAAGAACACGAAGCAGAGCACGAACAGCACGATCGAGAGCCGTTTTAAGAACATCGGAAGTCACTCCTTTTGCGTTACCTTCCCATTATACCGAGGAGGTTCGGCTCTGGACAAGCACTTTGAACTGGTCGCCCAAGCCCCCCGGCGTCACCAGCGAACGGATCGCCCGGTTGCGTTTCAGCACCGGGTCGGAAAAAGGGTCGCTGGCGTGCATGGCATCTTGCAAGCGGTATAGGATGCCCGCTTCGACCAAGTACTTCGTCTGCGAGCCAAAAAAGTTCGTGGCGGCTCCCAACTCCTCGCCGACCAGACGCAGGGCGGTGAAGTTGACATCGGCGGTCAGGTCCTGTTCGCCGACAGCGGCGTAGGGGTCGTCCGTCAACGTATGGCGGGCAAAACCGCGCAGCGTGCCGTTCTTGCGCGACGGGTGGTAGAGCATGTCCGCTTCGAAGCCGTAGTCGATGGTGATGACAAAGCCCTCCCGCAACAGCTCCCACGCTTGCTTGTACCAGTCCAGCCCCGCCAGCCCGACCTCGGCAATTTGCCCGCGCAACAGCTTACTGCCGCCCGCGTAAGTGGCGAAGTAACTCGCCAACCGCTCATCCGCGAGCGATCCGTGAGTCTCTCTGAACCTCTCCTTCTCTGCATCCCAGTCGACGTACAGCTCCAAGAGCCCTTGCTCCTCCTGTACCACTCGATGGACAGGGTAGGCATCGACCAACTCATTGGTCACGACCACGCCAGAGAATGGCCCGTCCGCTCGAACCTCCTCCTCCGTCTGCCACACCACTTTCACCGCCAGTTCCTCACCTAACGTCTCTCGTTGCACCTTCCGCAAAGTCGGTGAGATTTCCACGATCCGATAGGTCAGACGCTCATACGTAGCCGGATGCTTCTCACGCAACCACCCCAGCACATCACGCGCCAATCGACCATCCCCTGCGCCAAACTCAATCCACGACCAGTCGCCTTTAGGCTCCAACCTGCGTACCACATCATCCGCCAGCACTTCCGCGAACACGGGATTCACGCCGGGCGACGTGTAAAAGTCGCCTTCCTTGCCGAACTTGCGCCGCTCCCCCGTGTAATAGCCCCATTCCGGGTGGTACAGCGCCCACTCCATAAACTTCACAAAGGGCACCGGCCCTTCTTCCCCGATCCGTTCCTTGATCCACAACGCCAACTCGTTCACGACCACCCATTCCTTTCCCAGCGAACCTTTTCCCAAAACGCCGTACCGGTCAAACTCACTTCTCCCAACGTACAGCAAAAACGGCAGGGACGCAAATCCCTGCCGTTCAAGAAGCGCCGCAACGGGACGCTCGTCTGTGTGATTAGTCGTTCTTGGTCTCGTTGATCGTCACGATGACCTTGTCGATCAGGCCGTACTCTTTTGCTTCGTCCGCGCTCATGAAGTTGTCGCGGTCGGTGTCCTTCTCGATCTTTTCCATCGGCTGACCGGAGCGTTCGGAGAGCACTTGGTTGATCTTTTCCTTCATGCGGATGATGCGCTTCGCCGCGATCTCGATGTCGGTCGCCTGACCTTGCGCCCCGCCCAGCGGTTGGTGAATCATCACTTCGGCGTTCGGCAGCGCCAGACGTTTGCCCGGTGCGCCCGCCGCCAACAGGAAGGCGCCCATGGACGCAGCCATGCCGATGCAGATCGTGGAGACATCCGGCTTGATGTGGTGCATCGTGTCAAAAATCGCCATGCCCGCGGTGATCGAACCGCCCGGCGAGTTGATGTACAGGTGAATGTCCTTATCCGGGTCCTCGCTCTGCAGGAACAGAAGCTGTGCGACCACGGAGTTCGCCACGTTGTCATCGATGGCGCTGCCGAGGAAGATGATGCGGTCCTTGAGCAGACGGGAGTAGATATCGTAAGAACGTTCGCCACGCGAAGTTTGCTCGACTACAACAGGAATCAGGTTCATGAGTTGTACCCTCCTTTGATTCGGTGATTTGGTTGGTGCCTTACTTTAGAGTATACGGATTGGACGGAAAAGGTCAAGGTTAGTCAAAGTCAAAATCAAAGAAATTTTCCCGCTCGCTCATCTGTATGTATTTCCCATTATGGAACAACGCCGTGACTTTGACAATCCAAACAAAAGCCCCTTGTCCGGCAACAAGAGGTGTTTGCCTTCACAAGAGGCCGCCTTCTACAGGTTTGACAGGAAAACAGGGGCTTATACCACGAGGAGTTGCTATTTGAAGCGCACGCCGAACTTCCCCCGATTGGTGCGGTACAGTTCCACTTCGGACGGCGGTTTCTGCCCGTAGATGCGCTTGTCGCCTTCGACCCACATCACGGCGCAATAGGCTTCAAACTTGCTGTCATACAGTCCGGCCCAATACACCCACGACACGATTGCATCACCTCGCCCCACGTGTTGTCTGTTGCTTGGGCTTTAGCCTACCCGCAGCCCGCAACGACTACACCTGACAGAAAAAACCTGCCCCCTCCGAGCCGGAAGAGAGCAGGTTTTGCAAAAGAGGTCGTGGGAACGACCTGTGTGCCGACAAACTAGACCCAAGTGCGTTGACGACCGAAGTCGAGCACGTTTTCGTCGCCGAGGACGAAGCGCATGATCGTGGTCGACTCCCAGTTGCGGGTCGAGTACGACGCGAGCAGTTGCTCGAGGATCTGTACGTTGTAGCCTGCGTCGAGCAGGTTGTACATCGTCGCCATGACCGCCATGTCGGAGTCGATGCCGCCGAGGTGTACGGTGTCGATCTTGTTGTCTTCCAGAAGCTTCGCCACTTCCGGGATGTACGCGGAGTAGCCGCGCTTCTCCACGACGCTTGCTTTGGAGTGCTTGAGCAGCAGGGTGTTCTCGCCCTCGTTCTCTTCGTGCTTCCAGTGAGTCAGGATGATCAGGTCGTAGTCGTTGCCTTTCTCATCCAGGTACTTTTGGCAAATCGGATATATGTAATCCATGTTTGCAAGAAAATCAGACTGTATGTCGGTGATCAACAGTGCTTTTTTCATGATCGACCCCTCACCTTTCCTACGTTTCGCATGATAAATTCTTTTCTATGGTAGCAAAGAAGCCGTGCCTTGTAAATGCGCCGGCGGCGACAGGATTTGACGTTATTTTGTCAGTTCGAGGATTTTTTGCAGTTCGCCGCGCACCATGCCGGCCATCGTCAGGCGTCCGAGAGCCTGTCCGTGGTGACCGGTGATCTCGATCACGCCTTCGATCTCCTCCAACGCTTCGCCGTACCCGCGTTCGATCAGGTCGGCGCGCAGGCCGTTGATCTGCTGCTCGTTTTTCATCATGCCCGCTTTGGCTTGGCCGATGTACTCCTCGATCGTCTCGATCAGTTTCTCAATTCGCTTTGCAGTATCCGACATGTGTGGACATCCTCCCTACACTTACTGTTTCCCTTCTTAACGCGAAACTATTATAGCACAACTTACTCCCCGCGCGCTTCTCGAATCAACTCGCGCAGCTTCTCCATCTCTTCGATCAGCAGTTCGCGCAGCAGCTCCAACCGCTCGCCGCAATTGCGCTTGGTCAACAGCACCTGCTTCAACTCCGGCATCACGTTTAACGCCCCCGCCACCAGCCAAGAGACCGCGTCGGGGTCGTCGACGGGCAGTTCCACGCGCCCGAGGTCCTTGTTCATCGTGATCGCCAGCAGCTGCCAGTAGCGGCTGAACAGGCGGGCGATCTCCGCCGCCAGCCCTTCATAGACGGAGACGTCGCCCGGCTCGTCGGGATAAGGCTCGACCTCCGCCGCCAGACACTCCCCGTCATAAGCGCTCTTGACGATCCGAAACCGCTCGCCGCCATGCGTGGTGATAAACAGCCGCCCGTCGGGATGCTCGACCGCCTTGGCGATCTTCGCGACCGTGCCGACCTCAAGCGTCGTCGGGCGACCGCCCACCTCCAAGCCCTGAGCGATCTGCACCACGCCAAACGGCACGTCGTGCTCCAAGCACATCCGGATCATCGTCCGGTAGCGCGGTTCGAAAATATGCAAAGGCATCACCCCGTACGGGTACAGCACCGTCTGCAGCGGAAACAATTGCAAATGAGTTCGTTCCATCCGCTCCCCTCCTCCCCTCTAGTATAAACTTATGCGGCTAAGGCTTGTAACCCGATGGCAAAAATGAGTATCATGGAGATTGACCGCATCTACATCTGCAAGATCGAGGAAGAGGTGAAACCTGTGATCATCAACATGTATGACGAAAACGAAAACACGGAGACCCGCTATGTCGGCTTTGTCGGCAACCACCGCTGGGACCTGGCGATCATGCGCACCGCTCATTTTTACGGCAAATCGGTTGTCATCAACCTGCAATCCGGCCGTGCCGGCATCCTGAACCATGAGGATCTGGAAGAGGACAAGCTCCACCTGCTCGCCGAGCAGTTCGGCTTGACCGACGAAGAGCAAACGGAAGAGCTCGCTGAATTCCTGCGGGGCAACTTATAAGAAAAAGGCATGTGTCTCGCGGCTGAAGCTGCGAAGAGACATGCCTTTTTGCTTCGTATGTACTACTCGACGCTCATAAGGTGGCCGAAGCGGTCGGTGATGTGCTCGACCAACTCTTGATACTCCGCCTGATCGGTGATGTTGTGCAGGTCATACTGCCCGGTTCCTTTGTTCTCCGCGCGGAAGAAGACCAGCTCGGAGATCGACTCCTGCTCGCGGTCGTAGTACAGCGCGTATTCCTTGCGCATGAAGGTGAAGAACGCGCCTAGCGCATAGCGGCCCTCGCGGTTCTCCTCCTGCACTTGCACGAAGAAGATCGACGAGACCACTTCCTGCACCTGTTCCGTGAACATCTCGCCGGGGTATTCGAGGAGGAACGTACCGTCTTCCTCCTGATCGGCGATGTAGAAGACTTCCTGCTTGCCGTCTCGCTCGAAGTCGACGAGCAAGAGGTGTACATCTTCATGAAAAAACGCGTATTCCCGCGCTTTTGAAAAGCGAAACGTGTGGTTCATTGCGACAGGCTCCTTTGTGCAGAAACAGCAGGGCATCGTGTTGACAACGCCCTGCTGTAACTGTAATCAGGTAGGAGTGGATTACTCCCAGGATTCGAGTTGTTTGCGAACTGCTTTTTCCGTGTTTTCCTTGGTAATCGATGCACACATGAACAGCACGGCGAAAACAGCAACTACCGAAGCGGTCAAACCGATCATGGTTGGACGCCCCCTTTCACCTAATCCTATACCCATTTATCATAAATTTCATGTGGGCGACTCGTCAAGTGAACATCCGGTGAATATTGGACGGCCCTTCCGGCGGACACTAAGAAAGAATGCAAGCGAAGGGGGTTCGTGCGATGTCGACCAACAGCAACGCCTACCAAAACAAAGTCGGGGAGATCGAGCAATCGACCCGCAGCCTGATCAATTCCGCTCTGTTCTACCTCAGCGATCCGAGCCTGCCGGACTCGGTGACCAACGCCCGCCGCTGTCTGGAAACGGCCAAATACGTGCTGGAGGGCATCTACGTGCCCGGTTCGCCGGACGAGAGCGTGGAGCCGCTGGCTCATGCGGAGCAAAGGCACTGGCCGCACGGGGTGGTCGAGTCGTGGGGGTTTGTGAACAACATCGACGACCCGGAAGATCACCACTACTATCCGATCTAAACCGCGACCCCCGCAAGCCCTGGTGGCTGCGGGGGTTCTTTCTTGTGGTGTTCTCGCCTTTTTCACGGTATAATGGAAGGTGCAGAGTAAAGGAGGGGACTGCCATGTCGATGAACAACCGATACTTTTTCTATGGCTTGGCTTTTGTCATCGTCATCCTCGCCATCGTCACGAAGTCTTACGCCCTGCTCGTAGGCGCGCTCGTGGCCGGCGTCGTGCTCGGCTTTACCACCGAGTATTTTGACAACAAGCGCGATGAAAAATATAAACACTACAACGCCAAACACAAACTGCATCACTAATCATGCATCCACACCGCCGCAGGTGTGGATATTTTTTCAAAATTGAGACGGAGGAATTCTCATGACCACACTGGATCGCAACGAAATCTGGGCCCAAGCGTTCGAACTGGGACAACTGATCCTCGACTCGCCGGAAGTCAACAAGTTCAAGGAAGCGGAATTCGCGATGGAGCAGCACCCGGAGATCAAGCCGAAGCTGCGGCAATTCCGCGACCTGCAGGAGCAATACGAACGCCTGTCCGAACATGGCACCGGCTCGCACCTCGACGCGTTGCGCGGCGATGTGAACAAACTGTCGGACGAACTGGACGCCTTCCCGGAAGTGCAAGCGTACAAGCAGGCGATGGCCGAAGTGGACGAGCTGCTGAAGGCGGTCACCGCGCTGATCGCGAACACGATTGCGGAGAAACAATAAATTTCCTGTTATTTGACGGCGATTTTGTGCCATGCTATGATTATCCAAGACTTTTAGGGAAGAGAGGGATTACCTCATGTCCGATAACCACGTACATAACGAAAATTGCGATCATGACCACGATCATGAGCATGAAGCGATCGTCGTCCTGACCGACGACGAAGGCAACGAGCGCGAGTTTCTCGTCATCGAGACGTTTGAAGTTGAAACGAAGAACTACGCGGTCCTCGTCTCCGCCAACCCGGAGGAAGAAGACGGCATCATCCTGCGTCTGGAAACCGACGAGAACGGCGAAGACTACCTGATCGACATCGAAGACGAAGACGAATGGAACAAAGTCCTCGCCGCCTACGAATCGATGGCGGAACAGGCGTAACACTCGCCCCGTTTAGTTAGACACCTTGGGAGCCACTGTTTGCGGACAGTGGCTCTTTTTCATAGAGGAGGCACGATTCATGCGATACGACGTCATCGTCATCGGCGGCGGGCCGTCCGGGCTGATGGCTGCGATTTCCGCCGGGATGCACGGCGCGTCCGTTCTCGTCGTCGAAAAGGGAGACAAGCTGGGACGCAAGCTGCTGATCTCCGGCGGCGGGCGGTGCAACGTAACCAACAATAAGGAGATCGATGACCTGATCGCCCACATCCCCGGCAACGGGCGGTTCATGCACGGTCCGTTTTCCGTGTTCAACAACCAAGACATCATCCGCTTCTTCGAAGGGCTTGGCATCCGACTGAAGGAGGAAGACCGCGGGCGGATGTTCCCTGTGACCGACAAAGCCAAGTCGGTGCTCGACGCGCTGTTGCGCAAAGCGGACGACGTCGGCGTGCGGTTCTGGATGAACTCCCCCGTCGACCATGTGATCTACCGTGACGACCGCGTAGCGGGGGTGAAACTGCGTGCCGGGCAGACCTTGGAAGCCGACGCCGTGATCCTCGCCGTCGGCGGCAAATCGGTGCCGAAGACCGGCTCCACGGGCGACGGGTACGCCTGGGCGGAAGCGGCGGGACACACGATCACCGAGCTGTACCCGACGGAAGTGCCGATCAAGTCGAACGAACCGTGGATCAAAAATCGTTCGTTGCAAGGGCTCTCCCTGCGCGGCATCCACCTGTCCGTCTGGAACAAGAAGGGCAAGCGCGTCGTCGAACACGAAGGCGACATGATCTTCACCCACTTCGGCATCTCCGGCCCGGCGTCGCTGCGCTGCTCGCAATTCGTGGTCAAAGAGTTGAAGAAACAAGGCGGCGGAGAGGTGCGGATGCAGATAGACCTGATGCCTGATAAGACGCTTGATGAGGTCTATCAAGAAACATATAAGCTTGCAGAACGCGAGCCGAAGAAAGCGATTCGAAATGTGCTCAAAGGCTACGTGCCCGAGCGTCTGTTGCCCTTGCTGTTCGAGAAAGCCGAGCTGAAGGACGACATCACCTTCGCGAACATCCCGAAAAAGCCGTGGCAAGAGCTGGCGAACCTGATCAAGCAACTGCCGCTGATGGCGACAGGAACGCTTTCGATCGAAGAAGCGTTTATCACAGGCGGCGGCGTTTCCTTGAAAGAAGTCACGCCGAAGACGATGCAATCCAAAATCATGCCCGGCCTGTTCTTCTGTGGCGAGATCTTGGACCTGCACGGGTATACGGGCGGATTCAATATCACCGTAGCGTTCTCCACGGGATTCGTAGCCGGTAAAAATGCGGCTGAACAAACACAGGGAGCAACCGTCTAACACGGACGGAAGGCCATGCAAAAAGGACAGGTTCACATGGAACCTGTCCTTTTCCGTACTTGCTTATGTGGCGGAGAGCAAGGGATTCGAACCCTCGATACGCTTTTGACGTATACTCCCTTAGCAGGGGAGCGCCTTCGACCAACTCGGCCAACTCTCCAAAATGGAGCCGCTTATCGGACTCGAACCGACGACCTATTCATTACGAGTGAATCGCTCTACCAGCTGAGCTAAAGCGGCATGTGATAAAAATTCTGGTGGAGAGAGAAGGATTCGAACCTTCGAAGCTTACGCAACGGATTTACAGTCCGCCCCATTTGGCCACTTTGGTACCTCTCCATGTGAAGTTGTTGCCGATAAGAAAATGGTAGCGGCGAAGGGATTCGAACCCCCGACCCCACGGGTATGAACCGAGTGCTCTAGCCAACTGAGCTACACCGCCACGCTGTGAATCGTTATGCTGTCGTATCGGTGACGACGAAACTTATCATATCATCCCCCCGCCGTTTTTGCAAGCTTGCTCACAGGCAAAAGCGATCAAAAATCACGGAAAACAGCCGTTTCATAAAATGGCGTACTTCGCTCACAAAAAATGAACGTTTTTCGCAGGCAGAGAGCATTCACTCTGCCATCGAGTCGCCCTGCCGACAAGTTACCCTACCAGCAAGTTGCCCTGCCAGCAAGTGTTCACGCCAATTGCAGTCATGAATTCAGGTACACACCAAATGTGCTCCATTGTGACTCTCGCTGACTTTAGCCCGTTTTCTCAAAAAAGCCGTATGCCCCAATGGACATACGGCTCTTCCTCACGTCTTTTTTCCAATTACTTCGCTTCCACCAATCGTCTGTACATCTTGCGGTGGGTCTTGCGTTCGAGCTCATCGTTCAGCTCCGGCAGCGTCGCGGTCAGATCGCGACGACGCAGAGCCTGCGTGATCATCGAGTCGGCGAGCGCGGGATTTTTCGCCAACAGCGGCCCGTGCAAATACGTGCCGTAGATCGTGCCTTGGCGCACGCCTTCGAATTTATCTTCGCCGTTGTTGCCAAAGCCCTTGATCACCTTGCCCAGCGGTTCCACGCCGGGGCCGAGATACGTGCGGCCCGAATGGTTCTCATAGCCGATCACATGCGTCATCTGGCCGTCGATCTCCATCTCGATCACCACGTCCCCGACCATGCGCGTCGCGCCGCCGACCGACGTAATATCGAGCAGCCCGATGCCGGGAATCCGCTGCCCGCCGTTCGTCTCAAAATAGTTCCCCAGCAGCTGATACCCGCCGCAGATCGCCACGATCACCGTACCTGCATCGACAGCCGCTTGCAAATTCTCGCGGCGCTTCTGCAAGTCTTCCGCCACGATGCCCTGCTCGCGGTCCATGCCGCCGCCCATCACCAGAATGTCGTACTCCTTCAGACTCGGCTCATGT
>DASTWJ010000166.1:0-27664 GCA_035776695.1 Bacilli bacterium | reverse complement strand
GAGCGTCAACGCCGAAACGAAAAACGAGATCCCATTGAACAACACCGCCAGACCCGTACCTCCCAGCGCCAACAAGGCGGCACCGAGAACCGGGCCTGCGATCATCGCCATTTGCATCGATCCGACCAACACGCCGTTCGCCTGCGAATAGTTCTCCCGTGCGACGACCCGCTGACGCAACTTGTTGGCCGCCGGCCAATAGACCGCATCGACCGTGCCGAACAGAACCGCGATGACGTACAGCCCCCAAACACTTGGCGTACCGTCCACTATCAAGAGATAAAAAAGAATCATGACCACACCGCGTAGCCCATCCGACAACAGCATCCACGTGCGCGGCTCCATGCGATCCACGAATACGCCGCCCACCAGCATCAACAAAACGCGAGGAATCCCCAAACACATAAAATAAGCGCCCATCATCCATCCCGAACCGGTGACATCGGCCACAAGCCATGCCGCCGCGATCAAGAAGACCGAATCGCCTACATGAGAGAGCAAATACCCCAACCAATAGAACAAAAAGCTGCGATTGCGAAACAGCGTCCAACGCGATGATCGCATCATCCTGCCTCCCCTTGGTATTGCTTCAAGGTCTTTTCCTCGTAAAAAAGGCATACAGCCCACCTACAATCGTCGCCAACAACCCCAACGCCGCGCCCCCTGTCAGGGCCATCGAAGCGTAAAATAGCGTCTCATAGCGGAAAAAGGAATAGAACATACCCGCTAACCCGATCACACCCAGTAAGAGAAACAGCAGAAACAGACCGATAAACTTCATCTTCATCACTCCTATACGCGTTGTTGCTCTATACGTATTCGCGAGTTCCCAGTGATTTCCTTGCCTTCTTGGGTTCGACAAAAAAGAGCCCTGCTTCTCTGCAAGGCTCTCTCCCTCATGCTCTATACCCTTAAACTGCCGAGCTCATGGATATGGAACATTCCGCACACAGCACTAGAGTACCATGTTTCGAACCGGAAAACTCTACTTTTCTCCTCGAATCGGCAGCGAGATCGTAAAGCGACTGCCGGCTCCTTCTCGGCTGTCCACTTCGATGCGTCCGCCCATCGCTTCAATAATGCGGTAGGAGACCATCAACCCCAGTCCCGTCCCCTCCGTCTTCGTGGTGTAAAAAGGGTTGCCGAGACGCCCTACTTCCACCTCCGACATCCCGGCGCCTTGGTCGCGCACTTCGATCAACACGCGCTCTTTGCGCTGCTGGGTGGTGATGTACACGGTGTCGCCCGGCTGAGAAGCTTCGATCGCGTTTTTGATCAGGTTGATCAAGGTCTGCCCGAACTTCTGCCGCTCGCCTTCCACACAAACATCCGCTTGCAGATCCGGTTGCAGCTCCACGTTGCGCATGGCGGCATAGGAAGCGGTGACTTTCAGCGCATCTTCCAGGCAGGCGGCGACTTGCAACGTTGATTTTTGCCTGATCTGCGGTTTGGCGAAAGTCAGGTAGTCTTTGAGAATCGCTTCAGCTTGCCGGAGACCATCCAAAGCCGCGTCGAGATACTGTTTCTGCTTCTTCTCCGTTACGTCGGTACGGGTGAGCAGTTGCAGAAATCCGCTCGAAGCGGTCAGCGGGTTGCGCACTTCATGCGCGATCGAAGCGGCCAACTCGCCCAGCACGCTCAGCCGTTCATGACGTTGCAGCTCCGTGCGCAACCGCGTATTTTCAATAAACGCTTCCGTTACGGTGACCACCACGAACATGCCGATCACGTACATCAACGTATAACTCCAGAAAAATCCGACTTTATCGTACACAGCCGGGTCGAGGTAGTGGATCTTCAATTGGAACAGGAAGATCAAATACCCAACCAGCCCCGCCCAAAACGACAAGCCGACACAGACGAACTTGCGCGTCCGAGATGAGAATCGCCAAAAGCGTCGTCTCACCAACAGCAAAGGGACCAGATGCAACGGGAGACCGTAGAGCAGGAATTCATACCCGTGCGAAGAGGCGAGGTAGCGACAGATCACCATCACGCCCGCCGTCGTAAAGCCGATCGGCAACCCGCCATACAAAAAGCCGACGATCAACAGGATGAAACGCAAGTCGGCCACATAGCTCTCCGCGATCCGCACGGGGAACGACATGCACAGCACCATCGTCACCGCCAGAAGCAAAGCGCCCAACAGCCCGTTGCGTTTACGGCTCGCATCGACACGCTCACGCCAAAACACAAAGTATAAAAAGGAAGGCATCAAGATCAACAACAGTTGTAACGTGAGGTCTTTGAGATGTTCCATGTGTCTCCCCCGACTGTTCTCAAGTTTTTCAAGATGATTTTACCATGAAAACAGCAAGAAGGCATCCACGCTAGGTCGTGGATGCCTTCTCTGTGCTGCTGCCCTTCTTATCCCAAGAAGGCCATCGCATCTTCCTCGTTCAAAAACGCGCGGTTAAAATGGAACGTGCCCGCTTGACGGGACAGGCGATCGACTTGCATTTTCGCCACAACGCTCGGCGAGATGCAGGCGATCTTTTGCAGATGGCCCGTGCTCATCATGTACTTCATCAAGTCTTCCCAAACTTGGTTGACCTCTTTGGTGAAGACACCGTCGAGGTCCTTGTTGTCGACGAGCATCTTGGACACGCGACCGCTGTCAACATGACGACGCAGTTGGGTCGCCAAGGCTTCGGCTTGCTCAACGGTCAGCTTGCTGTAAGAAATCTTCCACAGCAGCATGTCACCTTCCACCTTGATGTGTTCCTTCGCGGTGGTCGGTGTAGTCGTGGTGGATCGAGTTGCTGTCAAACTGGTCATGTTATCCCTTCCCCTCTCATTTTGACCCATGCACCCGTACTGTAAGAAATCACCCTCCCCAAGTAAGTGATTATCAAACAATTCGTCGAGTGCATTTATTTTCTGCCTTTAATTTACCACATCTACCACCTAATATCAATATGGTTTTATAGAAATTCTTCCAGAGTTACAAAAAGAGCCCCAGCATTTATTCAAACGCGAGGCCCTTCTTCTGAAAAAGGTTCGTGTTTAGCTCTTGCGGCGATGGGTCAGATCCGGTTTGAAAGCGTTGACCATGTTGTCCCAGATCGTCGTGTCCTCTTCTCCCGCCGTGTTGAAGTAGTCGGTGCGCTCCGCTTCTCTCCAGTTCGGGTCCAAGGAACTTCGCTCGCCGTGCTCGTTTTCGTTCTGTTGTTCCGCCATGCTTCCACCACCTTTCGCTACTGACACTGTTACCTACTATTGCCCGTTTTCCTAAAGTCATGCAATCTACGCCTGTTTCATCAGAATCATTTGATTCTCCGATGCGATTTTCGGTATAATCGATAAGGTGTGGAGAGAAGAACGTACATAAGAATGTACCGGCTCAAGGAGGCCCAACAAATGAAGAGAAGAAGCTTACTGGTCTTGGTGCTCACGCTGATGCTGTCTGTGATCCTGACAGCGTGCGGCGGCGGGACAACCAACCAGAGCGAAGACAAAGACGCCGACAAAAAAGCCCAACAGGCCGGCGAGGTCAAAGAGCTGACCGTCGGTTTGATTCCGGCTGAGACGAAGATGGCACCCGAGGTGTTGGAGAAGTTTCGCACCTACTTGGAAGACCAGACCGGTCTGTCTGTCACCATGAACGACTACCCGGACTACAACGGCGTCGTGGAAGCGCTGAACTACGGCAAGCTCGACGTCGCCTACCTCGGCCCGCTGACCTACGTGATCGCCCATCACAAGAGCGGGGCCCAAGCGATCGTCGCCAGGACGTCGAACGGCGAGCCGTTCTACTATTCCTACATCATCGTTCACAAGGACGCCCCGTACAACACGTTGGAAGACTTGCTGAACGACAAGGCCAACGTCGATTTTGCCTTCGGGGACCCGAACTCGACGTCCGGCTCGCTGGTGCCGGGGATCGAATTGAAAGAACGCGGCGTCTATCGCGGCAAGACCGACTCCGACTTCAAGAGCGTGGTCTTCACCGGTGCGCATGACGTCACCGCGCTGAACGTGGAGAAAAAACAAGTCACCGCCGGTGCGATCGACTCCGCCTATTTTGACCAACTGGTGGCCAAAGGGGTCGTCAAAGAGGAAGACTTCAAGATCATCTGGAAGTCTGACAAACTGTTCCAATACCCGTTTGTCGTCAAAAAAGGCATGGACGACGCGACGGTCTCGAAAGTTCAGGACGCCTTCCTCAACCTGAAAGACCAAGACATCCTCGATGCGTTTGCCGCAGACGGCTTCGTCAAAACGAGCCACGAGGATTACAAGGCGATTGAACAGGCGGCCGAGGCAGATGGTCGCTTGAAGTAACGGACGGTGATCGACATGTCACGCAAGTCGATGCAAAGAACGGGAGTACGGCGTCTGATCGGGGCGCTCGTACTCCTCTCTCTTCTGGTCTGGAGTTCTCTAGCCACCGGAGTCAGCTTGACCGACCTGCTGGGCCTTGGGAACACGTTTTCTTTTATCACGGAGAATTGGTTGCCGCCCGATTGGTCGGTGACAGGCCATGCGTTGGAGAACTCGCTGCTCACGCTCCAAATCGCGTTCGTCGGCACGACGTTCGGGCTGCTGCTGGCGTTGCCGTTCGCGTTTCTGTCGGCGAGGTCGACACCGCTGCCGGCGTTTGTGACGCTGATCTTGCGCACGTTTCTCAGCTTCGTCCGCTCGGTGCCGGAGATCGTCTGGGGGCTGTTGTTCGTCCCGACGATCGGCTTGGGGCCGTTTGGCGGCGTGTTGGCGATCATGCTGCACAACATCGGCGTGCTCGGCAAGTTGATCGCCGAGCTGATCGAAGCGGCGGACACAGAGCCGCAAGAAGCGATCAAGGCGACCGGCGGCAACCGCTTGCACGTGCTGTTTCTCGCCGTGCTGCCGGATATTCTGCCGAATGTGTTTTCCCAGTATTTCTACCGGATGGAAGTGGCGGTGCGCACATCGCTCGTGCTCGGCTTCATCGGAGCGGGCGGGCTGGGGAACATGCTGTTCATCGACTTCAAGGTATTCGACTACCAAGCGGTGGCGGTGGAGGTCCTGGTGATCATGGTGTTGGTCATCCTGATCGACACGATCGGCGGCTGGGTCAGACGCCGGATGATCTGATGTTTTTGAGAACTGATTCGTTCGGAAAAAGAAAACCGGGTGGCTTCGAGCCGACCCGGTTTTTTTTATGGACTGACGCGCATTTTCACTTTGGCGATGCGGCCGAGCGGGATTTTCAAGGTGGGCATCCGCAACCCCGCGTGTTTGAAGTCCTCTACGACGAGGTGACGGAAGTAGAGGTGGTGTACTTCCAACGTATCCGTCTTGCCGTCCAGCAGGTCCTGCAGGGCGGCTCGGAGTTCGTCGTCGAGGTAGAGTTCGAGTTTCAGTTCCTTGATCTTCGTTTTGCCGACGCCGTCCGGCATGGAGCTTCCCTCCTTCGCGTGACAGGGTCTCTTATACAGAAGGTACACAAAACGGGTAAAAAAAAGACCACCTCGAGCAGGCGGTCGTAAAAGCTTCGATTAAAAGTGCTTCTTGCTGTCGAGCAACAGGGTGACAGGGCCGTCGTTGACCAGCTCCACGTCCATCATCGCGGCGAACACGCCGGTCTCGACTTGTACGCCCAAGGCGCGCAGCTTGTCGTTGAACGCCTCGTACAGCTCGTTGGCGAGGTCCGGCTTGGCTGCGTCCATGAAGTTGGGACGGCGGCCTTTGCGGCAATCGCCGTAGAGGGTGAACTGGGAGACGGAAAGGATCGCCCCGCCGATGTCGAGCAACGAGTGGTTCATCTTGCCCGCTTCGTCTTCAAAGACGCGCAGGTTGACCACCTTTTCAGCCAAGTAATCCACATCGTCACGGGTGTCCTCGTGGGTGACGCCGACGAGGAGCACGAAGCCGCGGTCGATCTCGCCGGTCACCTGCCCGTCGACGGTGACTTTGCCACGGGAACAGCGTTGTACTACAATTCGCATATTTGTAACGCTCCTATTGCATGATCCGTCTGACGGAGTAGACGTCTTTGACACGCTTGATTTTCTCGACGACCGTCTGCAGGTGGTCGACGTTGCGGATGTTGATCGTCAAGGAGATCGTTGCCATTCGGCGCTTGTCAGCGCGACCGGAGACGGCGGTGATATCCGTCTTGGTCTCGGCGATCATCATCATCACTTCGGAGATCAGCCCGCTGCGATCCAAGGCGGTGACTTCGATCTCGACCGAATAGGAGACGGTCGGTACGGTTTCCCATTCGACTTCGATCAGGCGGTTCTCTTCGTCCTCCTTGAAGTTCAGCAGGTTCGGACAGTTGTCGCGATGGACGGAGACGCCGCGACCGCGGGTGATAAAGCCCTTGATCTCGTCGCCGGGAACCGGGTTGCAGCAGCGAGAGAAGCGGATCAGCATGTTCTCGACGCCTTTGACCCGGACGCCGAGCGTGCTCTTGCGCTTCTTCTTCGGCTCTTCCTTCTTGATCTCCGGCAGTTTGGCGCTCTCGGTCGGCGGCGCTTCCCGCTTCGCCTTTTCCACGACGCGGGTGATCACCTGATGGGCGGAGAACCCGCCGTAGCCGACGGCCGCGAGCATGTCGTCGAGCTTCATGAAGTTGAACTTCTGGCCAATCTCTTCAAGCGTCTTGTCGCTGAGCAGGGAGAGGTCGAGGCTGTGCTTCTTCGCCTCTTTTTCGATCAGGTCACGACCTTTGGCGATGTTCTCTTCCCGTTTCTCGCGCTTGAACCATTGGCGAATCTTCGACTTGGCCTGCGAGGACTTGACGACTTTCAACCAGTCGAAGCTCGGGCCGTAGGAGTGCTTGGAAGTCAGGACTTCGACGATGTCGCCGGTGCGCATCTTGTAGTCGAGCGGCACGATCTTGCCGTTGACTTTTGCGCCGATGGTGCGGTTGCCGATATCGGTATGAATGCGGTAAGCAAAATCGATCGGCACCGAACCGGCAGGCAACTGGATGACGTCACCCTTCGGCGTGAAGACGAACACTTCGTCGGCGAACAGGTCAAATTTGAGCGTTTCCATGAACTCTTGGGCGTCTTTGAAGTCTTGCTGCCATTCGAGAATCTCACGGAACCACGCCAATTTTTGCGAGAAGGAGGCGTCTTTGACCTCTTGCCCGTCCTTGTTGGCGTTGTTGCCGTTTGGCTTGCTCTCCTTGTACAGCCAGTGTGCCGCGATCCCGTATTCGGCGGTGCGATGCATCTCCCACGTGCGAATCTGGATCTCCAGCGGTTCGCCGCGCGGGCCGACGACGGTGGTGTGCAAGGATTGGTACATGTTCGCTTTGGGCATCGCGATGTAATCTTTGAAGCGACCGGGCATCGGCTTCCACAAGGTGTGGACGACACCGAGGATCGCGTAGCAGTCCTTGATGTTGTCGACGATCACGCGCACGGCCAGCAGGTCGTAGATCTCGTTGAACTGCTTGTTGTCGTTGATCATCTTGCGGTAGATCGAATAGAGATGCTTGGCACGACCGGAGATGTCGGCGTGGATGCCCAGTTCGCCAAAGCGGTCGATCAGGTTGTCGATGACTTCCTGTACGTATTGTTCGCGCTCTTTGCGCTTTTTCGCCATCAGGTTGACGATGCGGTAGTACTGCTGTGGGTTGAGGTAGCGGAGCGAGATGTCCTCCAGCTCCCACTTGATCGTCGAGATCCCGAGGCGATGGGCCAGCGGCGCGTAGATTTCCAGTGTTTCTGTCGCGGTGCGTACCTGTTTTTCGGTCGGTTGGTGCTTGAGGGTACGCATGTTGTGCAAGCGGTCGGCCAGTTTGATCAGGATGACGCGGATGTCTTTAGCCATCGCCATGAACATTTTGCGCAGGTTTTCGGCTTGCGCTTCTTCTTTGGAATTGAATTTGATTCGTTCCAACTTGGTGACGCCGTCGACGAGATACGCCACCTCGGTGCCGAACTTTTCTACCAGGTCGGCATCGGTGACGTCGGTGTCCTCGACGGTGTCATGCAGGAGAGCGGCGCAAAGCGTCACGACATCCAGTTCGAGATCGGCAAGGATCTCGGCGACAGCAACCGGATGCATGATATAAGGCTCTCCTGACGAGCGGGTTTGTCCCCGGTGAGCCGCTTCCGACACTTCGTACGCATGGCGCACGATCGCTACGTCGTCTGCGGTCGCGTATCGGCCGATCTTTTCCAGCAACCGTTCAATGCCCACCGGATCTGCCACCCCCGTTCGCTCTCGGCTAGTACTGGACGAGCGAGAGGACGTCATACCCCTCCAACTTCTCCCGTCCGTTCAGATACGTCAACTCGATCAGGAAGACGACGCCGACCACTTCTGCGCCGAGCTTCTCGAACAGTTTGACGGTCGAGCCGATGGTGCCACCTGTCGCAAGCAGGTCATCGGCGATGATTACTTTTTGGCCCGGCTTCACGGCGTCGGTGTGGATTTCCAGGGAGTCTTTGCCGTATTCGAGGGCATAGTCCATCGAGATCGTTTCGTGCGGGAGCTTGCCCGGTTTGCGGACAGGCACAAAGCCTTTGCCCATCGCGAAGGCCATCGGACCGGCGAACATGAAGCCGCGGGATTCCGGGCCGGCGATGATGTCGGCGCCCTTGTCTTTGGCGAAGGCGATCATCTGGTTGACCGCTTCTTGGTACGCTTCCCCGTCTTGGAGCAGCGTGGTGATGTCTTTGAAGCGAATCCCCGGCGAGGGAAAGTCGGGAATCACGCGGATTTTGTCTTTCAAGTTCATCAAAAGTAACCTCCTAGGCTCGCGGCTGCATCCAGCCGACGAGACGTTGTCTCAATGTATCCCAAGAAGACGCCAACACCACTTCGCGCACACGGCGCAGTTCGGCGGTGAGCTTCTCTTGTTGCTGATAGTAGGCGGAAGCGGTGAGGTCCTGCTTCGGAGCTCCTTCCACCACATGGTACAGATCACCGTCCTGCCGAACAAATCCCAACTCGGTGAACACGCGCAGGACGTTGGCGATGCTCGCGGGCGTCGATTTGCCGAGGACGAGCCCGTGCAGTTGTTCGACGGTCACCGCCTTCGCCTCGCGCAACATGCGGTAGGCGAAGGCGAACTGCGGGCGTTCCGGCAACCAGTCGTCAGCCGTCTGCTGCACCCACTGGTCATCGTCCGGCCCCTGCACCAGATGGACGTGCTGCTCGGGAGTGACGGTGGCGAGGCTCTTGGCCAACACCTCTTCACGGGTCGGCAAGTCATAGAGCACGACATGTTCCGTCGGCTCGCTGTCACCGCCGCGATGGTGCCAGTCGCCGTTGTCGTCGACGAGGAACAGGCGGTATTTGCCTTCATTCCAAGGATACCCCAACAGTCGCCCGACAATTTGTTCAAGGTGGTTTTCCCGGTAGCAGAGCACGGTCAGTTGTTCCTTGCTCGTCTCCAGCCAGGTCATCTTGCGGCTGCCGCGC
Source organism: Bacilli bacterium (assembly GCA_035776695.1). Lineage (GTDB taxonomy): Bacteria > Bacillota > Bacilli > Tumebacillales > Tumebacillaceae > Tumebacillus. The sequence goes on along the minus strand of DASTWJ010000166.1, from coordinate 18,295 downwards.
TTGTCGAACAGTTGGTACGGATGCGCCCGCCAATCGCCCAGCACGAGCTGGATGTCGCGGCGGCCGTTCCACTCGTTGATCGCCAGTTCGCCGACGAGATCGATCGCATTCAGCTGCTCGATCAACGGCTGGTCCTCGCTGCGGCGAAACGCGATGCAACTCAGTTGCTTCGTGCCCGCCTTAACCCGCAGTTGCAGGTGCGAGGCGTCTTTGCCGACGGCGCGGGTCTGCTCGACGTCCAAGCCGTGCAGCGCGAAGCGCGGCGACGGGTTGCCGAAGCCAAACGGCGCGAGGCGCTGCAACCCCTCAACCTGTTCGAGGGTCAACCGTTGCAGGTCCACCTCGTCGTCGATGTCGATCTTCGGGATCATGTCCTCGTCGTTCAACATCTCGGCAGCAACCGCGTTCATGCGGTCGCGCAGGTCGTCGATGCGCTCGGGCAAGATCGAGAACCCGGCGGCCATCTTATGCCCGCCGAAGTGTTCGAGCAGGTCGGCGCATCGGGTCAAGGCGGTGTACAGGTCAAAACCGTGAATCGAGCGAGCCGACGACTTCGCCTTCTCTTCGTTGAGGGCGATCATCAGCGTCGGGCGGTAGTAGCGTTCGACCAGTCGCGAAGCCACAATACCGATCACGCCTTCGTTCCACCCCGCCTTGGGCACGACGAGCACACGCCCGTCCAGCCAGTGCGGGTTGGCTTCGATCAGCTCGACCGCCTCTTCGAAGATCTGCTCGCCGATCTCCTGCCGTTCCTTGTTCCGCTGCTCCAGAAAATCAGCCAACTCCCCTGCTCGGATCGGGTCATCCGTCGTCAGCAACTCGACCGCATAGGTGGCGGAGTCGAGGCGACCGGATGCGTTGATCCGCGGGCCGAACGAGAACCCGATGTGCCCGGCGTTGACTTTCTTGTCGGTGAGTCCGGCCACTTCGATCAGCGACTGGATGCCGAGCGACGGGCTCACGTTCATTTTTTCCAAGCCGTACAAGGTGAGCAGCCGGTTCTCGTCGACCAGCGGCGCCAAGTCGGCCACCGTCCCCATCGCGGCGAGATCGAGATACTCGTCGGGGACGCGCTCGAACAGCGCCTGCACCAGTTTGAAGGCGACACCGACGCCGGCCAACATCTTGTCAGGGTACTGACAGCCCGGTTGTTTCGGGTTGAGGATGGCGTAGGCGTCCGGCAACACGTCCGGCGGGGTGTGGTGGTCGGTGACGATCAGATCGAGCCCGACCTCGTTGGCGATCGCCACCTGCTCGACGGCGGAGATGCCGTTGTCGACAGTGATCACGAGGTCGAAGCCCTTGTCCTTCGCTTCTCGAATCGCCGGGCCGTTGAGCCCGTAGCCTTCGGAGAAGCGGTCGGGGATGTAGTACTCGACGTTCGCTTGCAGTTGCTGCAAGGCGAGATAGAGCAAAGCGGTCGACGTCGCCCCGTCCGCATCATAATCGCCGTAGATCATGATCCGTTCCCGGGCTTCGATCGCATGGCGAATGCGCGCCACCGCCTTGTCCATGTCTTTCATCAGAAAAGGGTCGTAAAACCCACTGCGTGCCGGATAGAGAAAACGCTGAGCCTCTTCGACCGATTGGATGCCACGCCGCCACAGCAGTTTCGCGAACATCGGCGTCACGCCGACTTCCTCTGCCAAGGCGCGCACTTGCGTCTCATCGGCTTCCACGACGACCCAGCGCTTGGGTGTATGCATAGCCGAAAATCCTTTCCCTACCAAATAAAAAATGAGATTACCTTACATTATACTTCTCTCAAGAAACACAAGCAACAGCGATAGAAAAACCGTGGGACAAGAAGATCGTCCCACGGTTGGTGATGTCGCTTAGGCGGCTTTCGGTTTTTTCAGTTCGCGGCTCTTCCAGGACACCCAGATCTGGGAGGCGATGAAGATGGAAGAGTAGGCGCCGGTCACCAGACCGATCAGGAGCGCCAACGAGAAGTTCTTGATCGCATCGCCGCCGATCAGGTAAAGCATACCGGCGGAGAAGATAACGGTGAGGACGGTGTTGATCGAACGGGTCATCGTCTGCCAGATCGAGTCGTTGACCAACTGTTCAAGGTCGGTCGTCGTCTTCACTTTGTAGTGCTTCAGGTTCTCACGGATGCGGTCGAAGATGACGATCGTATCGTGAATCGAGTAGCCGACGATCGTCAGCACGGCTGCGATAAAGGAGATGTCGATCTCCAGTCGGAGCAGTGCGAACAGCGAGACGACGATCAAGACGACTTGCAACACGGAGATGACGCCGGAGATCGCGAAGCGATATTCGAAGCGAATCGCCATGTACAGGATGATCCCGAGCGACGCCCAGACGATCGCCCAGATCGCCTTGTTCGCCAACTCCCGTGCGACGGTCGGGTCGACCGAGGAGATCTGCGGCGCAGGCTTGTCGTAGTTCTGGGACAGGTAGTCGTTGATCTTCGCTTCTTCCTGCTCGGTGATCTTGTGGTCGATACGCGCAATAGCGTCCGTTCCATTCGCCTTCTGCACCATCGAAATCTCGATGCCGAGGTCTTTGGTCATCTGATGAGCCAACTCGTCCTCTGTGAAGTCGTGCCCCACCTGGAATTGCAAGCGGGAGCCCGCTTCAAAGTCGGTGCCCAAGTTCAGACCCATCGTCAGCATCAGCACGATACCGACGATCGCGATCAATCCGGAGATGATGAAATACCATTTGCGGTTCTTGACGATATCAAAACGCATTACGCGGTGCCTCCCTTCTGCTTAGGCGCACCGTACCACCAAGTGTTCTTGATCACGTTCGAGCGCACAAGCAATTGCAGCATCAGACGCGAGATCAGAACGGCGGTCAGGAAGGTTGCCAAGACGGAAATGATATGCGCGACGGCAAAACTCTTGATCTGACCGGTACCGAACCAGTACATCAGGAAGCCGGCGATGATCGAGGTGATGTTGGCGTCGATGATGGTCGGCATCGAACGCTTCTGGCCCATGATGACGGCCGAGAGTAGCGACTTGCCCACTCGGAACTCGTCCTTCATCCGCTCGGTGGCGATGATGTTGACGTCGACCGCCATCCCGATGCCGAGCACGAGCGCCGCCAGACCCGGCAAGGTCAGAACGATGCCCATGAAGCGGACGATGGTGAACAGCAGGTACGCATACATCAGCAGGGCGATCATCGCGATCAGACCCGGCAGGCGGTAGACGATGACCATGAACAGGAAGATCAGCCCGAATGCGTACAGACCGGCTTGTAGCGTCTTGGTCAGCGCTTCACTGCCCAAGGTCGAGGAGACGGAGAACGAGGACAGCTCGTTCAGCTTGTACGCCAGCGAACCGGAGTTGAGGTACTTCGCCATCGCACGCGCTTGGTCGGCATCCGATTGCGAAATGACGGCATGTCCATCGTGGATGACCGCTTGAATCACCGGTTCTTGCAGCGGTTTGTCATCGAGCCAGATCGCAACGATCTGCCCGAGGTACTTCTCGGTGATGTCTTCAAACTTACGCGGGTCCTTGAACTCGATCGCAACCTGCGGTGCGTTGGTGCGCGAGTCGGTGACGAACTTGGCGTTCGACTTGATGTCTTCGCCGGTCGCCAGAACCGTTCCGTCCGGAGCTTTAAACTCCAGTTTCGGGGATTGTACGATCATTTTCTTCGCTTCTTCTTGCGAGAAGACGCCGGCCAACTGCACGCGAATGCGGTCGGTGCCTTCAATTTGAATCATCGGTTCCGAGATGCCGGATTCGTTGATTCGGCGGTCGATCGCGTCTTGGGTGGCGATCAGACCTTCCATGTCGACTTTCTGTCCTGCTTGCTTCGGCTCAAGTTCATATAGAACGTCAAAGCCCCCCTGCAGGTCAAGGCCCAACGTAATCCCGTTCCAAATCGACTTATAAGTAGGAACGGCAAGACCGAAGAACAAGGCCAAGATCAGCAGGAAGCCGAGCAGACGGCTCCACTTGATCATGATAATCCTCCTAGCATAGGTTCATAAATCTTAGTATATCGCCAATTCTGTTAAATGGTCAATGAAGCAAACTTGCCAATCCCGTGAACAAGGCTCAAAAAAAGGGGCCCCTATAAAATCTTGGCCCCGTTGATCTTCAATCCAAACGTCGCATGCAGCATGCTCGCCGCCCGTTGACACATCAGCATGCGCTCCATGAAAATTTCAAAATACTCCATGATCGAAGAGATTTCGTTGTCGATCGTCAAGTCCAGCGTGATCGTATGCGTCTCATCCTCAACGAGCAGCGCCGAGCAGGTGACCGCATAGTTGACCCGGTCATGGATGTCGAAGCGAGAGATGTCGCGCCGTCTGACCCGCGTGCGGTGCACGTCCGATTTGTCGGCCAGAATCAACGCCGCCGCCACTTCGTTCACCGCTTCCCCGTACTGTTCCTCATGGTTGCCGATCGCCCCGACGATCGTCGCGACTTCATCATACGGCATGCCGAGGTCTTCGAGGATGCGCAGGCAGATGATCGACCCCGCCTTGCCGTGGTCGTGTCGCCCGGTGATGTTGCCGATGTCGTGGATATACCCGGCGATGGCGGCCAGTTCGCGCTGCCGCTTGGTGTAGCCCAGTTTGTCCATCACGAGTTCGGCTCGGTCGGACACCAGCTTGACATGTCGAAAGCCGTGTTCGGTAAACCCCATCGCCTTGAGGTGCAAGTCGGCGTACTCGATATACTTGCGCACTTGGGGCAAGATCATCAAATCCCCCAAGGTGATCGTCTGAAAAGCCGTTTCCGTCATGGAACACCCTCCCCACCAGAGTTATGGACGACCTGTAGTGTGCGCCGTGGAGAGGGACGTTATGCAGTTCAGCCCTTGTACGCGTTGATCATCAACCAATTCATAAAAGCGGTCGGCTTGAGCGAAAGGATGTCGTTGACCAACTGGTACAAGGGCGGCGCGCCTTTTTTGTACTTGGCGGCAATGCACTGCCAGACGTCGGTGCCCGTCACCTGTTCATAGCCTAGCATTCGCAACTCGGCCGCTTTGGATTGGCACAGGCGTTCCAACTCCTTCGTCAGTTCCTGTTCGGAAAGCGATGTGGCAAAAGGTTCGCTGTCCTCGGCTTCGTCAGGGATTGCGGGCACCGGTTCAGCCTGTACGCCCTGCTCCTCTTCCTCAGCCGCCATGCGCTGCGCCAACTCCTGCTCTTCCTCCCACGTCAGTTCCCGCTCTTGATCGATCGCCGCTTCCGGCTTGTACCCCTCGCTCATAACCTGCACTCCTCTCGCTCACAAAAAGTCCCTATTTTCTCAATTCGCGAAGTTGCGAAGAAACTCCTGCTCCCGCCCCTTCCCCGTCCCCGAAAAGCGGACTACTCTCCCCTTGTCCCGCATATCTTGTCTCAGAATGTACCTGTGCGGAAAAAGGAGAGGAACCCCCTTGAGCAAACAATCATTCATCAAAGGAGCTGCCATTCTCGTCGGAGCCAACCTCGTGACCCGCGTCCTCGGCTTTGTCTACAAGATCTTCCTCTCGCGCATGATCGGAGCGGAAGGGATCGGGTTGTTCTATACGGTGTTTCCCACACTGATGTTTGTCCTGACGATCACGACGGCCGGTCTGCCGGTCGCGATCGCCAAGCTCGTCGCCGAAGCGTTGGTCGAAGAGGACGGCCGACGCGTGCGCCGCATCGTGGTGCTGTCGATGAACATCGTACTCTCCTTGGCGGTGCTCTGTACGGTCGCGCTCGTCGTCCTCGCCCCGTGGCTGACCCGCCACGTGCTGACCGACCCCCGCGCCTACTACACGCTGCTGGCGATGGCTCCCGTCATCCTGATCATCGCCATCTCTTCGATCTTGCGCGGTTACTACCAAGGGCTGCAAAACATGTCCCCGAACGCCATCGCCTCGATCATCGAGCAGTCGGCGCGAATCGTCGCCGTGTTGCTGATCGCTTCCTACATGCTGCCCTACGGCTTGGAGTATGCGGCGGCCGGTGCGATGGTCGGCATGGTCGTCGGCGAACTGGCCGGCTTGCTCTATCTGATCTGGAAGTACTACACGCGGTTTCGCATGCCCAAGCCGGCCCCGCTACGACCGGGCGAGAACGTCATGCCGTTTCGGACGATGTTCCACTCGATTCTGGAGATCGCCGTTCCCGTTACGCTCTCCCGCATTGTCGGCTCGGTCACCTATGCGTTGGAGCCGATCCTGATCACCCGCTGCCTCGTGATGACCGGGCTGTCGGCAGCGGTCGCCACCACGCTGTACGGGCAGTATTCGGGGATGGCGATCTCCTTGCTGATCCTCCCTACCGTCTTCACTTGGGCGCTGTCCACGACACTGGTACCTGCCGTGTCGGAAGCGGTTGCCTCGGGACAGCAGGTGCTCGTCCAGCGCCGCCTCTACCAAGCGTTTCGCCTGACCGCTTTGATCGGTTTCCCCGCTTCGGCGATTCTGACGATCTTCGCCACGGAGTTATCCTCGGCGATCTTCAACGACGCATCGGTCGGCCCGATTCTGGCGATCATGGCCCCCGTCGGCTTCCTGCTCTATCTGCAAGCTCCGCTGGCCGGCATCCTGCAAGGCATCAACCGCGCCGGCGAAGCGATGCGCAACTCGATCATCGGGTCGCTGGTCAAACTGGCGGTGATCTACTACCTCTGCTCCGATCCTAAGTTCGGGATCTACGGCGTCGCTTGGTCGGTCGTGGTCTCCACCGTCCTGATCGCCTTTTTGCATTTTATATCCGTCACGCGCCACCTCGGCTTTTACGTCAACCTGACCGAGATGGCGAAAATGATCATCGCCACCGGCCTGATGTGTGCAGGCATGGTGCAACTGCGAACCTTGTTTTTCCACAGCGGCGACATCCTGCTGGTCATGCTCTGCACCGTCGCCGGTCTCGCCCTCTACTTCTTGGTGCTCAACCTGATGCGCGTTGTCACCTTGCATTCTGTCTCGCGTATCCCGAAAGTCGGGCCGTTCCTCGCCGGCGTCTTGCGCTTCGTGCCGTTCGTGCGCTAGGCGAACAACCACACACGCGAAAAACTGCCTCTCGCGACGGGAGGCAGTTTTCTTCAATCCTTCGGGTCAAAATGCAGCTTGCCCTGGTTGTCCACGGAACAGTAAAAAATCTTGTCGAAGTTGTCATACCCGTACTTCTTCAACTCCTCCTCCAACCAATGCCGCGTCTGGCCGATCATCTCCAAGTTGTTGTCCATCACATACCCGTCGATGATCAACATCAACGGCAAACCTGTCCGCGGCACCGACAACCCCAAGTCCTGCGGCGTAACCGGCTGCTTCTCCGCTTTCGGGAACACACTTAGCTTCCCCGACGTTTCCAAGATCGCAAATTCCACATCGGCGACGGTGGCGATGTTTTTTTCCCGCAGTTGGGTCATCAAGTCGCTCATCGAATAGCGCGTGCGTCGCATCTCCTTGTCTCGGACCTGTCCGTTGGCGATGATCAGGGTCGGTTGTCCTTCCGCCAGATAACGGATGGTCACCGACTTTAGCGTCAGCCACGACATGCCGATCTGGAGCAGCACGAGCAGCGCGATGATCACCACACCCCGTCCCAGCGGTGCATTGGGGTCCTCCAAGGCGGAGGCGGACACTTCGGCGATCATGATCGAGACGACGAGGTCGAAGATCGACAGCTTGCCGATCTCTCGCTTGCCCATCAGCCGCATCGCGGCCAACGTGACAAAATAAAACAGGATCACGGGCAATACCACTTTGCCTGCAGTTGCGAGCACACCGCTTCCCCCTTTTGATCGCTTCACGAGCTATTTCCACGGAACATAGTATGACAAAAAAGCACCCTCTCCATGCGGAAAGGGTGCTTGTCGTTGATTCAGGCGTTTTGGTTTTGGTGCTCGTAGTCGCTGGACAAGCGGACAAACGCCTCCGGAATCAGCGACAGCAGTTGCGGTTCGTCGGCCGCGTCCTCCGGGAAGATGATCGCGTCCATCTTGACCATCACGCGCACGATCACGTTGTCTTTTACCCGGAACGGGTTTTGCAACACGGCTCGTTGCAGGCGCTCTTTGATCCGTTTCGCTTCGATGCGCTCGACGCCGGGGATCAAGAGCAGGAACTCGTCCCCACCGTAGCGGGCTGCGACCTCGCCGTGACGGACGTTTTCTTTGATGATCACGCTCAGTTCGCGTAGCACGTGGTTGCCTACGTCGAACCCGAACGTACGGTTGATCGAGGTAAAATCGACGATGTTCAGGAAGATCAGCGCGAACGGCTGCCCGTGTTCCGTGTGGTTGTGGGTGAACTCTTCCTTCATCTTCATCTGCAGGTAATGGTACGTATACAGCCCGGTCAGTTTGTCCACGAACAGATGCGCGTCAAAATCGGGCGTGTAGATCGCCACTTTGTTCCGTCCCCGCTGTTTGGCGCCCCAGTACATCGCCTGGTCCGCTTTTTCCAGCAGTTCTTTGGCATCTTGGTCATGGTCCGGGAAGGTGGCGACCCCGATCGACAGGGTGACCCCTTGGACGGTGTAGCCTTGGTACTCGAACTTGTGATGGGCGACAGCGCGGCGAATCTGCTCGGCCGTGTGTCGCGCCTCCTCCAAGTCGGCATCGAGCAGCAACGCGAACTCCTCGCCGCCGTAGCGGGCACAGACGCCGTTTTGCGCGGTGGCTTGGATCACTTGCCCCGTCTGGCGCAACACTTCGTCGCCGACGACGTGGCCGTACGTATCGTTGTATTTTTTAAAATGGTCGATGTCGATGATGACGACAGAGAGATGCTTGTTCTGTTCGTTCGCCAGCCGGAAGCGGTGGTCGAGTTCCTGATAGAAGTAGCGGTAGTTGTACAAGCCGGTACCGGGGTCGCGCAACGTCGCTTCGGACAGTTCGCGATAGAGGTTGGCGTTCTCGATGATGACGCCGACCTGTGCCGCCAGAACGGTGATCAGCTCCGTGCTCTCTTGGGTAAACAGGTAGGCGCGCGCCCCGTAGCAGGTGATGACGCCGACCACGTTGTCTCGCGAGCGCAGCGGCACGACCAGAATCGATTCAAAATGGGCCTTGCCCTTGATCGATTTGACGCGGCGGTCTTTCCAGACGTCGTTGACCAGCTCGACGCGCTTGTTTTTCACCGCGTTGACGACGATCCCCGTGTCGGTCAGCGAGATGCCGTTTTGCGGCAACTGTTCCAAGAGCGACTCATCCGTCACGCAGACGGGAATCACCTTGTCTTCGCGCAGCACCCACAGCACGACGGCTGCGCAGTTGGTCAACTCCTTCGCGGAGTGCACGACCGTCGTGTAGATCGTCTGCAAGTCGAATTCGCTTTGCAGGTGGTAGGTGACCTCGTGGACGCGGTTCATCTGCGTGATCTTCTGGTAGAGCTTGAGCACCTGTCCCAGCAGAACGAGCGGCAGGAAGGTCAGGAAGATCACCGGCAGATAGTTGGAGAACGCCAGCATGAAGATGGCGAACGGCGTGGAGATCAGGTAGTTGATCGCATCGGTCGCGAACAGCTTCGGGATATCCGCCACGCGAAACTCCTTGCGCAACGCGTACAGGATGTAGATGAACAGATGGTTGATGATCATGTAGACCACCGTAACCGGAATCAGGATGAACAGATGCGCCGGAGCCAACAGCGTGTGGGCCAACATCGGCCCGTCAAACGCCAAGTAGACTTGGTAGGCCAGAAAGGCGCTGATCGAATACTGCGCCGCGTTGAAAAAGTTGATCAGGCGATTGCGCTTGTTCTTGCGGAACAGGGCCTCGCATAGCACAGCCAACGCCACCAACGGACCGGCGACGCTCGGGCCGTAAAGCACCAACGTGCCAAGCACCACCCCGTAGGTCAGCGATCCATAGCCGCGACCGCCTAGCGGAATCTGTATCAATTCAACCAGTATGCCGAGCAACAGCAACGGAATCGTGTTGGGCTGAAGCAGCGTGTGGTAATCGTACGTGCTTAACAGTAGGACAGCGATGGCGATGACCAAATATTGGTACATCTTATCAATTGACTGTTTCATCCCATACACCTCCCTCATCGAACCCTTTCACTAAACGAGTGAAAAATAAGAATGATCTTTTTATAATTCCACCTTACTTCAGCGATTCCTGCTCATTAAAGGAAAGGAATTTTCGTAAAAAGGAAAAAGCCTGCCCGCTTGTTCACAGGAACAAACGGACAGGCCGGTGCCGATTGAGTGCGGCAGGTAGAAGATCTCTTGCTGCGTCTAAGCGTCGAATCCTGCTGGGATTGGCTGGTTTGTCTCGGCATTCCCATCATGTCCTCGTGTACAAGCGAATATACATAGAACGACTTTTGAAGCTGGAGGTGGAACCATGAAAGGAAAAATGGCGGAATTCGCTCCGAACCTCGGCGGCGCTCCCGTGGTCTACGGCCTTGTCGCCTCGTTTGTCACCGCCTTTGTCTCGATTCTGATCACCGCGTTGATCATGGGCTGGACGTCCGTGGCGGAAGCGAACCTCTCCACGATCACCTACGTGCTGAACATGGTGTCGGTGATCGTCGGCTCGCTGCTGGCGGCGCGCCAAGCGGGCAACAAAGGCTGGTACTACGGCGGCATGACCGGTCTCGCCTACGCGATTCTGATCACGTTCCTCGGCGTGCTGATGGCGGCCGACGCGGTGTTCAACCTGAACTCTTTGGTGCAACTGATCCTGATGGGACTGGTCGGCGGTTTCGGCGGCATGATCGGGGTCAACTTGAAGCGTTAGTTGCTCCGCTGACAACCCGATCAACGGCATGCAAAAACCCGACCTGTCGCCAAGTCGGGTTTTTGTTATGTATCCGATGCTCTTAGTCTTCTTTCTTAACGTTGGCAATCGCCGAGCGTTCAAATACGATCTGGGTCGTTTCAGACACGAGCAGAGTGATCGTCTCGTCGTTCAGCTCAACGATCTTGCCGTTGATGCCGCCGATGGTCACGACGCGTTGGCCCTGCTTCAGGTCGCTCAACATCGATGTGCGTTCACGCTGGCGCTTTTGCTGCGGTCTGATCAACAGAAAGTAGAAAACGACGAAGATCAGCAGAAAAGGCAACGCTTGAGTGAGAATTCCATTCATTCTAGCAAACCTCCTACGAAAAAGAGTCTATTCCCTATACATTATAGCCGTAAGACTCATAAAATGTCTTCTTGAATTCCAAAAATCGATCTTCTTCAATCGCTTTTCGCATCTTTTCCATCGTCTGCACGAGGAAATGGACGTTGTGAATCGAGGTCAGCCGAATGCCAAACACCTCGTCGCACTTGATCAGATGCCGGATGTACGCCCGCGAGTAGTTGCGGCACGCATAGCAATCACAGTTCGGATCGATCGGTTCGAAATCTTCGGCGTAGGTGGCGTTTCGAACCACCACTTTGCCTTTTGACGTCAGGCAGGTGCCCGTGCGCGCCGTGCGAGTCGGCAACACGCAGTCGAACATGTCGATCCCCCGCTCCACCCCTTCGAACAGGTCGTCCGGCGAGCCGACGCCCATCAGGTAGCGCGGCTTGTCTTTCGGCATCAGCGGCGTGGTGAAATCGAGCGTGTCATACATCTCTCGCTTGGTTTCGCCGACGGACAAGCCGCCGACCGCGTAGCCCGGCAGGTCGAATTCGATCATCTGTTCGGCATGCATCGTCCGCAGCTCTTGGTTCAAACCGCCTTGGATGATCCCGAACAGCGCTTGGTCTTCCGGACGCTTGTGCGCTTCGATGCAGCGCTTCATCCAGCGGGTCGTGCGCTCGATCGAGTTTTTCATGTAGCGGAAGTCGGCATCGTGCGGCGGGCACTCGTCAAACGCCATGATGATGTCGGCGCCGAGCGCGTTCTCGATCTCGATCGCCTTCTCCGGAGACAGGAACAATTTTTCCCCGCTGAGGTGGTTGCGAAATTGTACGCCTTCCTCGGAGATCTTGCGTAGGTTGGACAGGGAGAACACTTGAAAGCCGCCCGAGTCGGTGAGGATCGGACGATCCCAGTTCATGAATTTGTGCAGACCGCCCGCTCTTTGTACGATCTCATGGCCGGGACGCAGCCAGAGGTGGTAGGTATTGCTGAGGATGATCTGTGCCCCGAGGTCTTTCAGTTCTTCCGGGCTCAACGTCTTGACGGTCGCCAGCGTGCCGACCGGCATGAAGATCGGCGTCTCGATCACGCCGTGCGGCGTATGCAGGCGACCGCGCCTGGCCCCGGTGTCTTTCTCGATATGTAACAGTTCGTAGCGGATTGCACTCATCTGTCTGACTTGCCTCCTCTAGTAAATAAACATCGCGTCGCCAAAGGAAAAGAATCGATACCGCTCGCGAACCGCTTCGTGATAGGCGTCGAGGATCGCTTCCTTCGAGGACAAGGCGCTGACCAGCATCAGCAGGGTCGATTTGGGCAGGTGGAAATTGGTCACCAGCGCATCGACCACGGTAAATGAATAGCCGGGATAGATGAAGATATCCGTCCAGCCGCTCATCGGACGCACCTCCCCTGTACTCCCCACCGTCTCCAGCGTGCGACAGGCGGTGGTGCCGACGGCAACCACCCGTTTGCCATTCGCTTTCGTCTCGCGAATCAGCTCGGCCGTCTCGGCGGGCAGGTCGTACCATTCGGCGTGCATCTTGTGCTCGTCGATCGTGTCGGCGGAGACCGGTCGGAACGTGCCTAAACCGACATGGAGCGTGATAAAGCCGATCTGCACGCCTTTTTGCCGAAGCTTGTCCAGAAACGCTTCCGAGAAATGTAGCCCGGCCGTCGGAGCGGCTGCCGAACCGCGGTGTTTGGAAAAGACGGTCTGGTAGCGTTCCGCGTCATCCAACCGCTCGGTGATGTACGGAGGCAAAGGCATCTGCCCCAGTCGATCCAAAATTTCGTAAAAAAGTCCTTCATAAGAAAAGCGGACCAACCGTCCGCCGTCCTCCGTCACTTCCAGCACTTCCGCTGTCAGCAAGCCGTCGCCGAATGAGACGATCGCCCCCGGCTTCAAACGGCGACCGGGCTTGACCAGCGTCTCCCACGTGTCGGGCGCCGTTTCCTTGAGCAGCAGAAACTCGACTTGCCCGCCTGTTTCGGGTTTGACGCCGATCAAGCGGGCCGGGATGACTCGTGTATTGTTCAGGATCAAGAGATCCCCTTGTTCCAGATAGTCAATCAGATCCGCAAAGGATCGATGGTCGATCTCCCCCGTTTGCTTGTTCAGCGCCATCAGCCGGGATGCGGTACGCTCCGTAAGCGGATGCTGCGCGATCAGCTCTTCGGGCAGATCAAAATCAAACTCGTCCACGCGCATGGTTGTGTGTCACCTTTCAGTCTGTCGTTGTTGCCGGATCCGTTTCTGTGGTTGTTGCCCCGTCCGCGTTCCCCGTCTCAGACGGCGTCGACGTGGTCGTCGTGTTCGTGCGATCCGTCGGGTCGGATGTCATGCCTGCTCCATCCGCCGGTCCGATTGAAACGGTGGAGGAAGGCGGAGTCAGCGCCGACAATTGCTTCGTCGTAATCGTCACACCTTGGTAGTAGTGTTGCAAAATTTGGTCATAGGTATACCCGTTCTTGGCCATGCCGTTCGCACCCCACTGGGACATGCCGAGGCCGTGCCCCCAGCCGTTGCCGTGGAAGATGTAGGACTGCTCCTTGGTTACGACGCGGCTTTGACCACCGGAACCCAATACGACAAACGACGGGTTGGTGCCGTTGATATCTTGGGTCGGTGTTTGCCCGGAAGCGGAAAGGACATGCAGGTTCTTGCCCTGTAGCTTAGCGTTCGGGTATTCGCTTTTCTGACCGTTGGCGCCGAGCACGGTGTAAGTGCCCTGCTGCTCGATCGTGGCGCGAGTGCTCCACAGGTCGTTGAACAGGGCGCGGTAGTAGTCCGGGCTTGGCACGGTAATCGCAGTGCTGTCGGCGGTTACTTCCAGCATGCGCTGTCCTTGCCCCCAACGGGAGACGAACAGGTTGTACACCGGACCGGAGACGGTCGGGTAGGAGTTCGCTTGGTTGCCGTTGATCATGTTCATGATGTCGGTCGGCGAATATGGGCCGCGCTGCCAGTTGTAGGTGTTGTATTCTTTCTCCTGTCCGAGGATGATCACTTCAGTGTCGGTGTCCACGCTGTCGATCTGTTTGGCGTAGAGGTCGGGTACGACGCGCACCGGCTCGTCATCTGCGGTGATCTTGGCCAGTTCGAAGCCGGCCGCGTTCTTTTTCCCCGTTTTGGCGAGGTTGGTTTCCCGCACCCAGCCGATCTTGCCGTTGGGCAAAGCGACGCGATAGCACATGTATTCGCGCTCGGCAGCGATTTGGTCGAACGGACTTTCGACGGCGTGCAGGTAGTCGATTCCCTTGCTCCCCCACAACTCGCCGACCTCGCCGGTATAGCCGCCGTTGTTGGAGGAGTAGAGGGCGTCGATCAGTTGGCCGTTTTGGGTCAGGACTTGGCCGTTGGTTTGGTCGACCGCTTGGTTTGTATCCGGCGCTTCGATCGAGTAGCCGTAGTAGGCTTGGTCCCACACGTCGTCCATGATGTCGGCGACGCCCCACTTTTTGCCGCCGATGCGTTTGACGGCGTAAGTGCGGGCGGCGACCGCTTGCGCTTTGAGCGCTTCGATCGGCCAGCCGGAGGACATTTCCTTCGGCACGACACCGTACAGGTACTGAGCCAGCGGGACGCGGTTGATCACGTTCGGCTTCTCGTTGTAGCCTTGGACGAGGATGCTGCCGCGGTACTCGCGGGCCTTTTCGTGGACTTTGATCACGTTCGGTTCACCCTGCGGCACGAAGGCGGTCTCTTCGACGGTCGAGTTCTGGATGAAATACGGGATCTCTTGGTTGTTGAAGTAGCCGGTCTTAAGCAGCAGGTAGTCGGCCGGCGTGTAGTCGGCGTTGGTGTAGGTGGTGCCGGTCTTTTCCTGCAGTTGGTTGCGCAAGGTGTCGAGCGCCGGAATCGACGCTTCGTTGCCGATCCAGACTTCATGGCTCCCGTCCTTGCGCAGGAGGACATAAGCGTCGAATCCTTGCGCCCGCAGTTCGGCCGCTTTGGTCTTTGCGGTCTGGCGGTCGGGCAGCTTGCCGGTGGTCAGGCGGTTGTAGCCTTTGAGCACGGCGTTCTTGTAAAATGCCTGGTCTTGCGCCAGCACTTGTTCGGCTTGGATGCGCGTTTCGAAGAAGCCGTGGATGACTTGGTAGATTTTCTTGCCGCTTCGCTGTTCGATCTGCAGCTCGGCGGACAGGTCTTGGCCCATTGCTTGGGAGAGCAGGGCTTTCGCTTGGGTGAGGTCTTCGGATTCGCCGAGGACGATGAAGTAGTTGTCAAGCGAGATTTTGGCGGCGGTGTTCGTGCTGTACAGCGAGCCGAAGGTGCCGTCTTGTTTATAGAAGCCGACTTGCAATCCTTGTCGCCCGGAGAGGGTGACGGTGTCGGTGGCGGTGTTCAGGGAACCGGATTTGAGCAGCAGGCCGACGCGGATCGTGGTCGATCCGGAGACGGTTTCGGTTGCGGCTGTGGCGCTTGTCGGGTGCAGCAAGGTGCCGATCAGGACGGTGCCGACCAGACCGAGGGTGAGGGTGCGCCATCTCGAGTGTGTTTGTCTTCGCATTGGTTGTCTCCTTTGCCATGCGGGGTTGTTTGGTTCTTGTTTGAGGAATTTCTACCCATTCGACAAGTGCCGCATGTTTCCTCCCCTTTTCTACAGAAAGTTCTACATTTGTTGTCATGGACACTGTTGGTGAAGTAGGTCTATAATACTAGTTACATGATCAAACGAATTTTGTTTTGGGGGACGGTTCTCTCATGCGTTTAGCACCTGTTTCTTTGAGCTTGGTTGATGCGCAATTGGCACGCCCGGTGCTTGATGAGAAAGGCATGATCTTGGTCGGCGCCGGCGTGAAGTTGTCGGAGCGGATGATCACGCGGCTCAAGCAACTCGGGGTGTCCAGTTTGTATGTGGAAGACGATCGGACGGATGATATTGTGATTACGGATGTGATTTCGGAGGAGACCCGTCGGAGTGCCGTCAATACGGTCTACAATTCGATGTTGAAGTTGGTCGATTCGGATCGCGGGGCACGGAGGGCGTCTCGGCCGCAGGTCGGGCGGGAGTTGTCCAAGGTGTTTGGGGAGATTCTGGCCGATCTGCGGACGAACAAGCAGGGGCTTGTGTCGTTGGCGAGTATTTTTACGGTCGATGGGTATTTGTATCATCAGGCTGTGAATGTGGCGATTTTGGCGACGGCGTTGGGGCTGGCGAAGGGCTACGGGCAGAAGGAGCTGACGGAGCTTGGCGTTGGGGCGCTGTTGCATGATATCGGGTGTACGCGGGTGCCTCAGGAGGTGCTTCGGAAGTCAGGGTCTTATAGTGACCCGGAGTTTGAGTTGATGAAGAAGCATACGGAGTTTGGGTTTGAGATTTTGAAGGAGCAGGATGGAATCTCGTTATTGTCGGCGCATGTGGCGTTGCAGCATCATGAGCGGATGAACGGGTCGGGGTATCCTCGGCAGTTGAAGGGGAATGAGATTCATGAGTACGCGCGGATTGTGGCGATTTGCGATGTGTATGAGGCGCTGACTTCGAAGCGGGTGTATCGGGAGGCTCATCTGCCGCATGAGGCGTTGGAGTTTATCATGGGCGGTGGGGATACGCTGTTTGATGTGAATTTGGTGAGGCTGTTTGCGAAAAATGTGGCGGTGTATCCGGTGGGGATGACTGTTCGTTTGAATACGCAGGAGACGGCTGTTGTGGTGAGGTTGAATCCGGAGTATCCGCAGCGGCCGGTGGTGAGGTTGTTGACGGATGAGTCGGGCAGGAAGTTGGATAGTCCGTATGATGTGGATTTGACGCAACAGTTGACGATGATGATTGTTTCGTATAGTGAGTAGGGTGTGGGGGGCTTCCGGTGGGCGGGAGCCCTTTATTTGTCTGGGCGGTAGCCGAGGTTCTTTGTCTGGGCGGTAGCCGAGGTTCTCTTAGCCGCGTCCGGGAAGGTATATCCTCCGGGCTCGGGAGAACTCGAATCCCTCTGATTGAGGTAAGGCGGTCGGGATTCTCGTTCTGATCTCGCCACTACGGATATACCTTCCCTCCCGCTCACCTAGATGGAAGGCGGGATCCGGGTGCCTCCTTTGTTTGGGGATGAAAAAAAGCCCTGCTGAGGGCGAGGGCTTGGTTGTTGCTTATGCTGGGTTGTGGGGGTGCGTTTGTATTTGAAGCTCCGCTTCTAGTGGCCGAAGAGCCAGGAGAAGAAGCCGTGGCTTTCGGTTGTGACGGTGGCCTCGGTCTTCTTGTTTTCTTGCTTATTGTTACCGTTACCGTTGTTGCTTTTGCCGTTGCCTTGGTTGTTGTGACCGTTGTTGCTTTTGGTGTCGTGTTTGTCGGCGTTTTTGTTGTTGCCGTTACCATTCCCGTTGCCTTTGCCGTGACTGTTACCGTTTCCGTGTTGGGCTTTGTCGGAGTCGGTGTCGTCTTGGTGGCTGGTACCGTGGGTCGGGTTGGACGTGTCGTTGGATTGGCGCGTGCCGGTGTTGTTGAAGACACCGGTGGTTTTGTCGTTCCCTTTGCCGTTTCCGTTCGACTTGTCGTGGCCTTTGCCTTGGCCGGGGTTGGTTTTGTCGTCTTTTTTGGCTTGGCCGGGCGGTTGGTGTTCGGTGTTCGGCTCGGTGTCTTCTCCCTTTTGGTTGGGGAGAACGGCCGGTTTGTTGGTTTTGTGCAGACCTTCGATGCCTTTTTGCTTGACGGTGTCGAGCAGGCCGTCGAGGTCTTTGCCGCCTTTGATTTGGTGCAGGATGTCGGCCAGGGCGGTGCCACGGGCTTCGACGATCTGCGTCAACGGCTTGGTTTTGAGTTCGTCGAGGTCGACGTCGATGCCGTTGGAGTGAGCGCTCAGGTAGAGGGCGTATTTGCCCGGTGAGACGCCCGCTTGTTTGGCGGCTTGGCGCACGTCTTCGGAGACGGTGACGCCTTCGACTTCGACTTCGGTGCCACTCTCGGTCGCCAATGTCTGAACGGTGCTGACCAGGTCTTGTTCCATTTGGTCAAGGTCCAAGTCGGCCAGTTTTTCGGGTTTGACAGCCGGTGATGCAGTGATGATGACTTCGGTGTGGTCGTTGAGGTAGCCTTGGTTCTTGGCGGCGTTCGCCAAGGTTTCGACGGCGTCGTCAACGGGAAGTCCTTTGAGTTGAAGCGATTGGAGCACGGTTTCGCCTTCGGCGTTCAAGGCGCTCGATTGGACGACGTTTTTGTGTTCGTCGATCGAGAGTTCGATGCTCGGGTTGATGTCGACGGTGACGTAGGCGTAGGCTGTCGGTTCGCTCATCAAAGACTGGGCGGACCACAGGCCGGCGGCGAGCACCAGGGAGGCTGCGACCATGCTCATC
>DASTWJ010000165.1:0-45460 GCA_035776695.1 Bacilli bacterium | reverse complement strand
CGTGTTGATAAGGTAGTTCGGACAGTTTAGATTCCCAATCCAATTCTTGCTCTTCGTTCCCCAAGTTACTCTCCCTCCTTGAGCACACGTAACACTTTTTGGCGTGCGGTTCGAAGTCTTGATTTAACTGTTCCGTCCGGGATCTCCAAGGTTTCGGAAATTTCACGAATAGACAGGTGTTGAAAAGAATGTAATAACAATACTTCACGGAATTTGATTGGCAAGGACAAGACGATGTTCCAAATTTCTTCAGACGAGATACGATCCAATGCAACTCGTTCAGCAGAAGGATGTGTTTCATTTGGAGAAACAAATTCCACCGGAGAAACTTTCCGAAAGAAAGCAGAGCGTCTTGTATCAATGACTCGATTCCGCGTGATTTTTAATAACCATGTCTTAATGGAGGATTCTCCGCGGAATTCATCAAGTTTTTCATACGCCCTCACAAAAACGTCTTGAGAAATATCGTTAGCCATTTCTACATTACGGGTTAATGTGAAGGCAAAGTTCCAGACGTCTTGCCCAAAGCGATCCATCAGTTCCTCGAGGGCGGTTTTTTTCTCTGATTGACTCAGCTCACCCATTATTTTGTTCACCTCTCACATAAACAGACGACACATGATCCGATATGGTTCGCGAATTTTAAAAAAGAGTGATCGAATTGATCACTCCAAATATAGGGTATTCAGAGCCGAACTCCATTGATTAGCTTTTATGGATGAGTCAAATCTGAAGGATGATCAAATAGTTCAAATCCATTTAATTTGGAAAATGCAACTTTCCATATGCCATCTGCTGGGTCTTGGACGACATGGAGTAATGTTGGGGACGGGTTGTTATCGATTGTGACTGGAACCGAGACCGCTTCATCAAATTCCATTGTATACATTCGACCAATCCCGATGCTGTTCTGCTTATCCAATACGAATCCGCGTTCAGGAGTTGTCCATTTTTTTACAACGTAAGGAGTGCCAATTTTATAGGATACGGGCTTGCCGGGACGGTTAATAAACCAATCCTCTGGAAGGTCTAAAGGAATTGTGTGAAAGACCATTGAGCGAACAGTTTTCCAATCAGATTTGTTCCAAGCTTTTAGCATTCGATCAACAGTAGTTTTTGCAGCGGCAATGTCAACTGCATTTTTGTTGGTGATCTTTTTGTGTACCGGGTGATCAACTATTATTTCTTTTAGTTTGGCAGGGTTTTCATTAAATTTGGTATTAGCAGCGTTGTTGAACTCTGCAAGAGAAGTACCGACAATCGTTCCACTTGTAAGAGCAAGGATTCCGAAAAGTATTGTCCAAGTAAGCTTTCCTTTCATAGGTATGCCTCCTTTTTAGTATTTCATCGACCATCCCGAATACTGGCCACCGCTATATGTGAACTGATGGTTCCCTTGTGCTACATAGTTGTGGTATCTAGAGATCGTTGATGTACCAGGGATACATTCACCTAACAGTTTAGTAACGACAGCGGACACAGGGCTGTTATTTGGTACCCAGTATTTTACGTTGTAAGTTGGTCCGGAAGTGCTGTAAGTCGTACAGGAACGACTTCCACTTTGATAGACTTCTAGGCACTGGTCGGTACCATATGCCCAAACTTCAACACTGTCTGCTGTGTAAGCACCTGCTGTTTGTGTGGAAGTTGCTTGGTAGTACATGTACTCTTTCCCATCATACCCGACCACCGGCCATGTAGTGCTTGAGCCTTGCATGGTGACAGAACCGACCGTCTTGTTGAAATTATAGGTTGACGGATACAGTTGACAGGCGGCATAAGAGACACTTGCAGAAAGCATCATTAGTGAGGTGGTCAGAAGCAATGACTTGGTCCATTTGATGTTCATTCATAAGAGCTCCTTTCGTAAGTTGGATGAATGTGGTCAGAACTTGATAGCTTTAATGGGAAAATACACAGTTCCACTAAAGCCGTTAAAGGTATTATTTTGTTAGAGGTCGCCAAGTATTCTCCCTACATATCGAGAATCCAAATAGGTACGTACTGCCTATCTATAACACTTTCCTTGTCATCTGCTGTACAATAGCGTTAACAAATGTTGGTTATCGAGACAAGGAGGCAATCATCATGGCATTTTCCTACGCAGGTCTGGATCATGTACAAGTCGCGGCCCCGGTGGGGACGGAAGCGGAGATGCGGAAGTTTTTCGGGGAACTGCTCGGGATGCGGGAGCTCGAGAAACCGGAAGCGTTGAAGAAAAACGGCGGGGCTTGGTTCCAGTGCGGTGCCCAGCAACTGCATGTCGGTGTCGAGCAGGAATTCGCACCGGCGAAAAAGGCGCATCCGGCGTTTCTCGTCGACAACATCCGGGAACTTCGCGAGCATCTGATCGCCAACGGGGTCACGGTCAAGGATGACAAGAACATCACCGACGTGATGCGTTTCTTCATCGCCGACCCGTGGGGCAACCGACTGGAATTTATGGAGAGGGTGTAACCGATGGAGATTCGCGTATTGAAACAGGAGGACGCAGCCCCCTACTGGGAGTTGCGCCTGCGCGCCTTGAAGGAAGACCCGGACGCTTTTGCCACCACCTATGAGGAGGCGATGCAGATCCCGAACCCGCTGGAACGCCAAGCCCAGCGTTTGGTCGAGACGGAGAACGCCTTCACCCTCGGCGCGTGGGACGAGCAAGGGCAACTCGTCGGCGTGGTGACGTTCATCCGCGACCAACCGGCCCGCATGGCGCACAAAGGCAACATTTTCGCCATGTACGTCGCCCCCGAAACGCGTGGCAAGCGAGTCGGGCAGCAACTGGTCGACGCGGTGATCGCCAAGGCGAAGACGTTGAAGGGCATCGAGCGGATCAACTTGACGGTCAACGCCGCCAACGAACCGGCGCGTCGCCTGTATCTGCGAGCGGGCTTCACGGTCTACGGCTTTGAAAAAAACGGCATGAAAGTCGGCGACCGCTATATCGACGAAGAGTGGATGGCACTCTCTCTGATCTAACACACAGGAGGCGAATCGACATGGCAACCTCGAGCATCGAAGTCGTCGCGATCAACGTCGGTCTTCCGCAGACCCGCGTCTATGACGGCGAGGAGATCTACACCTCGATCTACAAAGATCCGATCGACGCACCGGTTTATTTGTCCAACGTGAATTTTGCAGGCGACGGACAAGGCGACTTGGTGCATCACGGCGGCTTGGAAAAGGCGGTCAACGTGTACTGCCAAGAGCATTACGCCTACTGGGAGCAGGAGCTCGGTCAAGACATCGGGCTTGCGGCGTTCGGCGAGAACCTCACCGTGCGCGGTCTGCCGGAAGAAGACGTGTACATCGGCGACACGTTCCAACTGGGCGAAGCGGTGGTGCAGGTCTGCCAACCGCGCATCCCCTGCGACAAATTGAACAAAAAGCACGGTGTCCCCGACTTGGTCGCCCGCGTGCGGCAGACGGGCTATTCCGGCTACTACCTGCGCGTGCTACAAGAAGGAACGGTTGCGCCGGGCGATACGCTGGTGCCGCTGGAACGCGACCCGCACGGCGTGACGGTGATGTACGCCAACAACGTGTTCTACCACGACACGGAGAACGTCGAGGCGCTGCACCGCATTCTGGCGGTGGAAGCGTTGGCCGAAGTGTGGCAAGGCATCGTCAAGCGACGACTGGCTCAATTGGAAGAACAAAAGGACGCAGGCGAGGAGGCGTAACCGGATGCAAGAGATCGTGTTGCAACCGATCGGCTATGTCCGCACCGACCGCGACGAGGTAAAAGACGATTACTGGGGTAGCGTCATCAGCGTGATCGAACTGGACGAGACGCGGTTTCCCGTCGATGTGGTGGCGGGGCTGAGCGACTTTTCCCATCTGGAAGTGATCTTCCACATGAACAAGGTCAACCCCGCCAAGATCGAAATGAAAGCTCGCCACCCGCGCAACAACCCCGACTGGCCCTTGGTCGGGATCTTCGCACAGCGGGCGAAAGGCCGCCCGAACCAACTGGGCATCTCCCGTTGCAAGATCGTGAAGGTGGAAGGCTTGCGCGTCACCGTACAGGCGCTCGACGCCATCGACGGCACGCCCGTGCTCGACATCAAGCCGTATCTGCGGGAATTCGGCCCGCAGGGTGAGACCGAGCAACCGGAATGGGCGAGCGCCTTGATGAAAGAGTATTACGCAGACTGACGGGAACGCACGCCCGGCGTTTGCGATCGCGGCACGGCTCGGATAATTGTCCCGCCGCTGGACACCCTATGACAAGATTGGCAAAAAAGGGGGCTGTACCAGTGAGCAAAGGTGACAAGCAAAGTTATCGTCATTTTGACAACCAAAAGCAACTGCGGTTGACGGATGACCCGAACTTCCCGACCGAAACCTTGTCCGGCGACGCGTCGACCGACAACCGACAATACCAGACGGAAGACCTCGCCAACACCGCCGCGATGGAACTGATGCAGGCGCAAAGCGGCATGTTCATGCACCCGATGCACGACGTGACGCAAACCGACCAAGTCAACGGCGACAAAGTGTTGGAAGCGATGCAAGCGGACCTCGACGAGATCGAGAGCCAGATGATGGACAACTCCACCGGCGAACTCGATCCGCGGGAAGACGGGGCGCGGGATATGTAAAATGAGTGAACAAAAGAGAAGCTGTGACCGGCAAGGTCATGGCTTCTTTTTGGTACGGAACAAATGAAAAGCGTGCAGACCTCGCGCCGCCGGGCGCCTTGTCTGCACGCTTTTATTTTCTCACCCGATAGCCTTATGTCCACAGCTCCTCGGTGTACAACTCTTCCTCAATCCCCTCCACCAACGGCGCCCGCTCACCCGAATACAACAGCCACAACTCATGCAACGCCCGCGTACAGCCTACATACAACAGCTTCGCATCCTGCGGCGTCATCTCGTAGTGTACGGCGTCGACGTCGACGAGGAGGACGGCATCGAACTCAAGGCCCTTGGTCAGGAACACGGGCAGCACGGACAGCCCGCCTTTGTACTGCCGTTGCCCGGAGTGGATCAACGTGGCTTCCAAGCCCGCGTCCGTCAGCGCTTCATGCAGGGCGAAGCACTCCTCCTCCGTCCGCCCGACGACGGCGACGGTGTTGTGCCGTCCCGCACGCAATTGCTTCACGGCGCGCAGGATCGTCTCCACGCGCTCCTCAGCCGCTACCTTTGCCAGCTTCACTTTTTCCCCCGAACGGAAGACAGGCTTCGCGAGGGTGATGTTCTCGCCCGCCTGTTTCAAAATCTCATTGGCAAAATGAATGATTTCCATCGTCGAGCGGTAACTGCGATCCAAGCGGAAGAACCCTTGCTCCTCTTCCGCAAACAAATCCAAAAACTCCTCCCAGCGATGCACCCCTTGGTACGCGTGGATGCCTTGCGCCAAGTCGCCCAAGATCGAGAACGAGTTTCCCCGCGTCTGCTCCTTGAGCACGGCGACTTGGAACGGAGAGAAGTCCTGCGCCTCGTCGATCACCACATGGTCAAAATAGTCGTTGCCCTCCAAGCCGTGTAGCCGATTGCGGATGAAGAGCAACGGTGCGAGGTCTTCGAGATCGACCGTCTTTTTCTTGAACAGGCGGTTTGAGCGTTTTACCATGTCTTCCGGCAACTTCGCGAACCAGTCGTCCGTCACGAAGTCGGGGCGTTTGGTGTTGGCGAAGAGCAGCTTATACAACCCGAACGGCGTGTGGTTCGGCCAGAGCTTGGTGAAGGTGCGAAGGCGAGCATTCGCCTTTTTCTTGTACTCTTTGCGCAGGTGGACTTCCCAGACATTGTCCAGCTCCATCTCCAGCCAGCGTTTGATCCGCGCCACGACGCGCTCGCGCCGCTTGGCGAGCGGGTAGTGTTTGTACTCGGTGTCGAACCACTCGCGCATCGTGGCTGCGGGCAGGGTCACCCCGTCCCACGGCGAGAAGTCCTCTTCCGGCACGAAACTCGCTTCATAGCGATCCAACAGGTCGCGCAGGTCTTCCAAGAAGCGAATCGAGCCTTTGAACCGACCGGGGGCGTCTTCCGTCAACACGGGTTTCTGCTCCCCGATGGCAAACCATTCGGCCAGCCGCTCGCTCGGGTCGCTCAGCTTCACTTCCTGCTCCAACCGCTCCAGCGCCCAGTCGGTGAACGTCGTCTGCTGGATGCCGCCGACGCCCAGTTCCGGCAACACGCCGGAGATATAATCGAGAAACATCGAGTTCGGCGCGAAGATGATCATCCGCTCCGCCCGCACGTTCTCGCGGTATTGATACAACAGAAACGCCAACCGGTGCAAAGCGACCGTCGTCTTGCCAGACCCGGCGACGCCTTGGATCACCAGCGCGGAATTCTTCACGGCGCGGATGATCTTGTCCTGCTCCTCCTGAATCGTCGAGACGATGTCGCGCAGGCGGTTGTCTTTGTTCTCCTCCAACCGATAGAGCAGAAACTCGTCGGCCACGCCCAAGTTCTCGCCGCCGCGCACGTAGCTGTCGACGACCCGCTGCAAGAGCTGCTTGCGGATGACGAGGTTGCGCTTCAAGTAGACCAACCCGTCGATCAGCCCTTCCGGCGACTCATAGGAAGCCAAGTCCTCGCCGCCCGTAAACGAGTAGAACATCGAGGCGACCGGCGCCCGCCAGTCGACGACGAGCAGTTCGCCCGTGTCTTCATTCTCGACCCCGACTTTGCCGATGTAGAGCGGCATCGGTTCGTCCTTGCCCGTCTCCTGAAAATCCATCCGCCCAAAGTACGGCTCCTGTTGCGAGATCGCCAGGTTCTGCCGCCGTGACTCGCGGACGTTCTCCAACGCTTGCTCCGTCAAGTCGTGGCCGTAATAGCGCGGCGTGTTCCGCAATTCCTCCAACCGGCGATCGATCTCCGCAGTCGTCTGTGCGAGCCGCTTCAACTCTTCCTGATAGGCACTTTGAATCTCGTCCAAGATCAGTTACCTCCCTTGAGATGGTTCGCCTGTGTGAGGCTCTCTTCTGTCCGTATAGAAGCAGTAGCTTATCACAGCCTCCGCCGATTTGCAAGGACTGGAAATCACGCCGCTCGAATTTGTGGTAAGATACGGGAAATAACCCCTTGGGGAAAAGGAGGGGACTCGGATGGACGACACACACTACCAAGCGTGGCGGCGGCAGTGGGAGCAGGTGGACCTCGACCGGATCGAGGCGCCAGACCTCGCCATGTTGCACCACACGCTGTTGCAGTGGCAGCAAGACCTCGCCCAAGCGGTGGAGGATGTCGCGTGGCGACGGGCGGAACAGTACTGGGCGCAACTGCCGCCGGACGATGCCCGCACGATCCGCCTCTTATTGAAAGGGGCGAAGTTGACACCGCAGCTTTTGCAAGGGCATCCGCAGTTGTATCCCTTGCTTCTGCTCGTCGACATCCTCGACCCGGACGTGGTGCGCCTGTGGGCGGAGATGGAGCCGGAAACGCGTGCGAAACGCATCGAGGACCTGCGGGCCGCGCTGAAGTTGACCGACAAGCGCCGCACGACCACGCAGTGGGAGGATGATAAGGAATCGACCTTCCTCGCCTATGATGTGCTCGGGCTGACCGGCAGCGCCACGTGGGACGAGGTGCGCAAAGCCTACCGCGACCTCGCCGCCAAGCACCACCCCGACCAAGGCGGCGACCCCGGTTTGTTCAAGGCGATCCGGCAGGCGTACAAGCGGCTGGAAGGGCGGTATCTGTAAAAAGAGAGCCTGTCCTTTCCCGCCCTTGTGGTAAAATGGGAGCAAACTGGCAAGAGAGGGGAATTGAATCGTATGTCATTGTGGACGGGCTTGCCGGCGTTGGTCGGCCTCGCCTTATGGATATTGATTTTCGTCGTCTTAGTGCAAACGATACGTTTTATCAAGGACAAGACGAACAACGACCGTGAATTGTTGAAGAAAATGGATCAGCTGATTCAATTGAAAGAGCAAGAATTGAAGCTGAAGCAAGCGAATTCATCCGACCAAACGGAATAAATAAAGGAGCGTTTTCGCCAATGGATATGGAACATCTGATCAACTCCCGAGTGAAAGACATTCAAGTCTCGGGCATCCGCAAATTTTCCAACCTTGTGGCGAGCACGCCCGGCGCGATCTCTTTGACTCTCGGGCAGCCGGACTTCCCGACGCCGGAGCATGTCAAGGAAGCGGCGAAGCGGGCGCTCGATGCGAACAAGACGACCTATACGCACAACGCGGGGATCGTGCCGCTGCGCCAAGCGGCCGCCCGTTTTATCCAAGACCGCTACAACCTGCCCGCGTACGACCCGGAGACGGAGGTGATCGTCACCAACGGGGCGAGTCAGGCGATCGACATCACCTTGCGCACGATCCTCGTCGAAGGGACGGAAGTGATTCTGCCGGGGCCGATCTACCCCGGCTATGAGCCGATCATCCGTCTGTGCGGAGCGACCCCCTTGCTGGTCGACACCCGCGAGACGGGCTTCAAGCTGACGGCGGACGGCATCCGCGCCCACCTCACCGACAAGACCCGTTGCGTGATCCTGCCCTATCCGTCCAACCCGACGGGCTATGTGTTGGAGGAGCAGGACTTGCAGGAGATCGCCGACCTGTTGCGTGACAAGGATGTGTTTGTCCTGTCCGATGAGATTTACAGCGAGCTGATCTATGACCGTCCCCACGTGTCGATCTCGACTTTCCCGGGGATGCGGGAGAAGACGGTCGTCATCAACGGGCTGTCCAAGTCGCACTCGATGACCGGCTGGCGGATCGGCTTCACGTTTGCGCCCAAGTACCTGTCGCAGCAGATGATCAAAGTCCACCAGTACGAAGTCTCCTGCGCCTCCTCGATCTCGCAGCAGGCCGCGTTGGAAGCGTTGACCGCCGGCGTGGATGACGCCTTGCCGATGCGCGACGAGTACCACAAGCGCCGCGACTATTGCTACGACCGCCTGCTGGCGATGGGGCTGGAGCTGCCCGGCAAGCCGGAAGGGGCGTTCTACCTGTTCCCGTCGATCCGGCACACCGGCCAGACGTCGCTGGAATTCGCCACCGGTCTGCTTCACGAGGAAAAAGTGGCGGTGGTGCCCGGCGATGCGTTTTCGCCGCTTGGGGAAGGCTATGTCCGCCTCTCCTATGCCTACTCGATGGAAGTGTTGCAGGAAGCGCTCGACCGCATGGAACGCTATGTGCGCCGGCTGCTCGCTGACACAAACAACTAAAGAATGATCAAATTTAACAGTCCCACTCTCGTGAAAAGAGGGTGGGATTTACTTTCTATCCTTATGTCTTATATACAGAGTTAATGAATTCTGGTATACTATTCAACATAAGAGTGAACTTTTACAACATGAAGGTGCAGGGTGAGGGGAAGATCATACATGAAAGACCCAAGATGTCAGAAGTTGGCGCGGCAACTGATTCGCTATTCGTTGCAGTTGCAGCCGGGTGATAAATTGCTGATTAGTTCTACAGATGGAGAATGTGAACTGACACGCGAATTGATCGCCGCCGCTTATGAAGCGGGGGCGTTGCCTTTTCTCAAAACAAAAGAGACACAATTGACGCGGGAGTTGATCAAAGGCGCGACACGGGAACAGTTGGAGCTGATGGCGCGGATGGACAACGCGATGCTCGCAGAGATGGACGCGTATCTCGGGGTGGTCAAGCTGGACAATGTTCACCAACTGAGCCGCCTGCCACGAGAGCAGCGCCAATTGTGGAACCGCCATTACCACCAGGCGGTGCGGATTCCGCCGTTGAATAAGAAATGGTGTCTGCTGCGCTTTCCCAACCACGCGATGGCGCAAGCGGCCGCCTTGTCGACGGAAGAGCTGGAGGATCTGTTTTTCGAGGTGAGCACGTTCGATTATGCCAACATGTCGCGGGCGATGAAGCCGCTGGTCGAGCGGATTCGGCGAGCGCGCCGCGTGCGGATCACCGGACCGGGTACCGATTTGTCGTTTGAGCTCAACGGCATGCCGGTGATCGCGTCGGACGGGCGGCACAACGTGCCGGATGGCGAAGTGTTTACCGCGCCGGTGCGGGAGTCGGTGGAGGGCACGGTGGCTTTTAACACGCCGTCTTTTTATCGCGGCTTTTTCTTCGACCGCATCCGCCTGACGTTTCACCAAGGTCAAGTGGTGGCGGCCGAAGCCAACGACACGCAGCGGCTCGAGCAGATCTTGGACACCGATGCCGGCAGTCGGTTTGTCGGCGAGTTCGCCTTTGGGCTCCATCCGCTGATCACCGAACCGCTGCAGGATGTGCTGTTTGACGAGAAGATCGCCGGGTCGTTTCACTTGGCTTTGGGCAACGCCTATCCGGTGGCGGATAACGGCAACCGTTCGCTGGTGCATTGGGACTTGGTGGCGATCCAAACGCCGGAGCAGGGAGGCGGCGAGATTTGGTTCGATGACGAATTGATTCGCCGCGACGGACAATTTGTGCCGGCCGATTTACAAGCATTGAACCCGGGTGAATTGCTTGAAGAGTCTCGTGAGTTGTGTGAAACCTCCTGATTGCAGGGGGGTTTTTGCATTAGACCCGGGGACTTTTTTATTACTTTTCGATTTACGGAACTTTTGAAACGTATGTTTTCTGATTTGCAACGCTTGACAAATTTTTATAATTGAGAAATAATGAAGGTGTAATAAATAACTTTTACTCATTGCAAGGAGGAAGGAACATGAAGAAAGCTCTTTCTTTGGCAGTCGGTGGCGTCTTTGCAGGCGCACTTCTCTTGATGGCAGCAGGTGGCAGTGCAACTCAGACCGCATATTGGACAGACCATGAGCCGAACCATGTGTCGAACGTGGCGTATTGGACCGACCATGAGCCGAACCACGCGCCGCAAGTGGCATGGTGGACCGATCATGAGCCGAACCATGCACCGCAACTGGCTTGGTGGACCGACCATGAGCCGAACCATGCACCGCAACTGGCTTGGTGGACCGATCATGAGCCGAACCATGTGTCGAACGTGGCCTACTGGACCGACCATGAGCCGAACCACGCACCGCAAGTGGCATGGTGGACCGATCATGAGCCGAACCATGCGCCGCAACTGGCTTGGTGGACCGACCACGAGCCGAACCATGCACCGAACCTCTTTGTCTAAACATACAGCGCATACGAGCCACCCTGCTCCCTTCCGAGCAGGGTGGCTTTTTATTTCCGGCCAAATGCGTTACGATGGAGAATAGGACTTTTGTACGGAAAGGGAGGTGTCAGGGCCTCTGGAACTCGGAGAAGTGAAAGCGAAACAATTTCGGGAGATGGTCGTTCGCTGGCGAGGTGTCACCGGCGAGGAAGTCCCGGAGGTGGAGTTCTTTCACCCGTGGCCGAAACATGAGCATCTGACTCCCGAGCAACTGCGCTGGTTTCTCTACTGGCGCACGGAGTGGGAAGCGGGCCGCGTGCACAAGACGAGCGTGTCCTATATGATGATCCACATTTTTGAACTGCTGTCTCTGGAGTACATCCAACAGCCGGAGCTGGCCGTGGAGCGACTGATTCGGTTCTACACCGAGTTTCGCAACTTGCAACCGCGGCTTGACGTGACGGTGGTGCGTTGGATCGGTGATCTGTATTTGAAGATGGGCGAGCTCGACCATGCGTTGTATTGGTACACGAATAGCGAGCACAGCGACTTGTATGAAAAGTTGTCGTGGTATCGGTATGGCAACCTCGACATCCCGATGCCGTTGTTGAAGAAGATCGGGGGGCATCAGAAGACCCAATTTTACAAAGAGCGAATGCCCGAGATCGAGGAGACGGTGGCGGAGATGATGAGCGTCGTCTTCCGCACGTTTGCGGAGAAGGAAGGCATGCATCCGCTCGACAAATACGCCCGGTATATGGATGACCCGGTGGTGTACCTGTTCTCGAGCACGCCCGTGCATGAGAAGTTGTACCTCGACGGCTTCCGGCGGTATGAGTATGCCGGTTCCTTCGTGCATTTCGTGAAAAATGCGTTGCGCTACGCGGAGAACCTGTTGCGTCGCGCCGAGGGCAAGTCGTGGTTGAAATGCGATGAGGCGATCGGGGTGTATTTTGAAGAGGTGGAGCCGTTGTATCCCGCGCCGGTCAAGCCGTCGGCAGCGGCGAAAGGGAAAGCGAAGGAGGCGGCGAAAGAGCCGGAGCCTCTGCTGTCCCGTCAGTTGCCGGAGGAGCCTGTCGAGCTGGATATGTCGCGGGTTCAGGCGCTGACGACAGAAACGGACTGGGTTGTGGATATGATGGAAGAAGAGGGGACCAAAGCGGATCTGTTGTTTGCGGAGGAGAAGAAAATGTCTCTGCGAACGCAGGGGAATGCTGACGATGCGGCTGGGGGACGGGATTTTGCGGCGTTAGATCGAGCGACCGGCTTGGAACGAGCGCAGAACGCGAATCCGGCGACAGAGTCTTTGCCGGCCGGAAGTGTGGTTCCTGGGGTGACACCGGCCGAGAACCTGATCGGCGATCTTTTTGCCTCGGATGAAGGAGACATCGTCGCTTTTCTCGAAGGGCTTTCCGAAGGGCACCGAGCGTTTCTGCGCCATTTGGTCGCCGTGGAGGGGACGGGGGAGAACACCCGCCGTCCGCTGGCCGACTGGTTGAAGCCGCGCCGCCTGTTCCTCGACGCCACCGTGATGGCGATCAACGAGGAAGCGATGGAGGCGGGCTTGGAGCCGTTGTTGATCGAAGAAGAAGACCGCCTCGTGTTCGAGGATGAATATGCAGAGGCGATTCGCCAATACGCCCAAGGGGAGGGAGAATAACTCGTGACCCAACCAGCAAGCACCAACCAGAAACTGACGCGCCGCGCCGCCAACGCGATCATCCAATCGATGGGCGGCGGCGTGGTGCCGCAAGAAGGAATCGAGCATGTCGTCGTCGGGCGGGCGCTGGAAGTGCGCCAACTGCTCGAAGACCTGCGCAACACCGGAGAGGGCCTGTCCTCGATGAAGCTGATCATCGGCGACTACGGCACCGGCAAAAGTTTTCTCGCGACGCTGACTCGCTTTATCGCGTACAAGGAGAACTTCGTCGTCGCCTACACCGACCTGACCGCCAACCGCCGCCTGTACGCGAATGACGGCAAAGCGGTCGCCACCTACTCCGACCTGATGCAGAACCTGTCCACCAAGTCGAAGCCAAACGGCAACGCCCTGCGTTCGCTGATCGAGCGCTGGCTGTCCGATCTGCAGCAAAAAGTGGCGATGGAACACGACTTTGACGGCATTCCGGACGCGAGCGATATGCGCTTCACCCGTTTGGTGACCGCCGAAGTGCAAGGCGTGATCCGCGAAGTGCAGGAGCTGGCGGGCGGGTTTGATTTCGCCACCGTGCTCAACAAGTACTACCAAGGCTACTTGAACGGCGACGAGACGGTGCAGGAATACGCCATCAAGTGGCTGCGCGGGGAGTATCGCACGAAGACGGAGGCGAAGAAGGACCTCGGCGTGCGGGACATCATCCATGATGACAACTGGTTTGATTATTTGAAGGTGCTGACCAAGTTTATCAAGGCGATCGGGTACAACGGGCTGCTCGTGTTGCTGGATGAAGCGATCAACCTGTACAAGATCGACCACCCGATGTCGCGAAGCAAGAACTATGAGCGGGTGTTGGAGTTTTACAACGAATGCACCCAAGGCCGCGCCGAGAATCTGATGGTGATGATGCTTGGCACGACCGATTTTCTGGAAGACGAGCGGCGGGGGTTGTTTTCCTATCCCGCGCTGAAGTCGCGGTTGAAGACGAACCAGTATGAGACGGCCGAGTTCCGCGATTTGCGCCAGCCGGTGATCAAACTTGCTCCGCTGTCGGGGGAAGAGTTGTACGTGTTGTTGCAGAAAATACGTGAGATTTACGGGGCGTTGTATCAGGTCGCGGACATCTCGGCGCTGGTGTCGGATGAGAATCTTTTGGAGATCGTGCAAAAAGCGCTGGCAAGACCCGGCGGGGTGCAGTTTATCACGCCGCGGGAGTTGGTGCGGGAGTTTATCGGGATTCTCAACCTGCTGCATCAGAACCCGGGGATGGACAAAGGCGAGATTTTTCAAGAGCGGCTGGCCGTTGCGGGTGAGGAATCGCGGCGGTTTGTCGGGCGTACGTTGGAGTAGTCGATCCAGGAGTGTGGAGAGGAGCTGTTTGTATGTCTGAACCGACCGTGATGTACTTCGCCTATGGCTCCTGCATGGGGGCACGCGATTTTCGCCGTACCGTGCCGGAGTTTCAACGGCTGGGCAAAGCAATGCTCCCCGACTTTCGCGTCGGGTTCACGCTGGACGCAGAGGCTCGTCGCGGTGGCGTGGCCGATATCGTGCCGGAGCCGGGGGAAGTGATGGAAGGGGTCTTGTTCGAGTTCCCCGAGAAGTATCTGCCGCTGCTTGACGAGCGCGAAGGCACGCACATCGGGCACTACCGCCGCCGCGAAGTGATTCTGCTCCACGAAGGCAAGGCGGTGACCGCTTGGACGTACGAAGTGGTCGACAAAGCCGCTGAGGAGATCGCCCCGAGCGTGCTCTATCGCGATCTGTTGATGGAGGCTCGTGATGTGTTGAGCCACGAGTACATGGAGAAGCTGTGGGCGCATATGGAAAAGCTGCGCGCTGATCAAGGCAAGACCGAATAAATCACTTACTGCACGGAATCACCGATCGCACCGGAAAGGACGGGATCTATGACCTTCCACCAACTCTCCCCCCTGATCCAAAAGAAAATCTGGGACCTCGAATGGCGTGCTCTCACCCCGATCCAAGAGGCGGCGATTCCCGTGTTGCTCGCCAAGCGTCACGCCCTGCTGATGGCGGGGACGGCGGCGGGGAAGACGGAGGCGGCGTTCTTGCCCGTGCTGTCGGCGTTGGAGGCGGCGGGGCAGACGGGCGACGGGCTGAATGGGGTCAAGGTGTTGTATCTGTCGCCGTTGCGGGCGTTGATCAACGACCAATTTGACCGCATCGAGCGGTTGATCGACACGTTGCAGATCCCGATCATCAAGTGGCACAGCGACGTCTCCCGCAGCAAAAAGATGTCGTGGCTCGCCGACCCGCGCGGCATCCTGCAGATCACGCCGGAGTCGCTCGAGTCCCTGCTTGTCAACCAGACGGACAAAACACCGCAGCTTTTGCAAGAAGTGGAATTTATCGTGATCGACGAGCTGCACGCCTTCTTGGAGGGCGATCGCGGGTTGCAGTTGCAATCCTTGCTCCACCGCATGCGTCGGTATATGCGACAGGAACCGGTGATGATCGGCCTGTCCGCCACAATCGGGGCACCCGAGGTGGCGCAACGGTTCCTTTTTCCACAGGATCCGGAAAAAGTGGCGTTGGTGAATCCCAAGGAGGGGGCACGGCAGATTTTCTTGCAGGGCGAGTTTTTCCCAAAAGAAAACGCGGGTCTCTCGCGGGAGCTCGTGCGTGACCTCTACAACCTGACCAAAGACAAGAAGACGATCATCTTCTGCAACTCGCGCGGGCAGGTCGAAGAGTTGACGCACAAGCTGAACGGGGTGGGGCAGGAGTTGGCGGGGCCGTTGTATACGTCTCGCTATTTTGCCCACCACTCGTCGATCGAGAAAGCGGAGCGGGAGTTTGTCGAAGAGCAGATGAAGGTGTCGCGTTTGCCGTTGAGCGTCGTGTCGACGAACACGCTGGAGCTCGGTATCGACGTCGGTTCGCTGGATCTCGTGGTGCAGGTGGACGCGACGGCGTCCGTGTCGTCGCTGAAGCAGCGGCTCGGGCGTTCCGGGCGGCGCGAAGGGGCCGACTCCTACCTGATGATGTACGCGACGGAGGAGGAGGACTTGGTGCAGGCGGTCGCGGTGACGGAGTTGTTGTTCGACAAGTGGATCGAGCCGCCGGAGCCGAGAAAGTTGGCGTATGATCTCTTGTTTCACCAGACGCTGTCGGTGTGTACGGAACGGCGGGGGTTGTACCGTGATGAGCTGATGGAGGAGATCGGGGACAATCCGACGTGGGCCGAGTTGCCCGCCCATCGGGTGCGGGAGTTGATCGAGTGGATGCTGGAGGAGGACTGGTTGCAGGTCGTCGAGGGCAAGTGCATCCCCGGTCTGCAAGGCGAGCGCTTGGTGCGGTCGCGGGACTTCTATGCGGTCTTCCAGTCGCCTGCGTTGTACAAGGTGATGCACGGTGCTCGCTTGGTCGGCACGATTGAGGCGAACCCGCTGGTGACGGTGGGCGAGTCGCTGTTGCTGGCGGGGAGCACGTGGCAGATCACCGACATCGACGAGCGGCGCGGGGTGGTGCAGGTCACGCCTGCATTTGACGGGAAGAAGCCGATCTGGTTGAGCGGAGCGCGGTACGTCCATCCCAAGGTCGCGGACAAGATGTATCGGGTGTATACGTCGGACGAGGACTACGACTACCTCAGCCCGCGGGCGTGGGGACGGTTGCAGGAGGCGCGGCATATCGCCAAAGGGTACGGGTGGAAGCCCGAGGCGCGGCTGGTGCTGGAACTGCCCCGTTCCTTGCAGCTCTACGACTTCGCCGGCACGCGGCGGCAGAATGCGATGGCGACGTTGTTGCGCGGCTGGATTCGCGATCAGGAGTTGAATTTGCATGTGAAGCAGTCCGCCTTTTCCCTCTCCGTAGAGGGCGGTGCGATCGAACCGGGCTTCGGCAAGAGAGCGATCACCTTCCTCTACAACACCCTGACCCGAGGCGAAGAAGCCAAGTACCTCCTGATGGGACGCGGCCTCGAACCCGAACGCGGCCCCGCCACCAAGTACGCCACTTACCTGCCGAAGAACTTCCAACTCTGGATCGCCGACGAGCTGGAGAAGGACATCGAAGGTCTGCGCGAGTGGATGTTGACGCAGAAGTGGAAGGTGACGAGGGAGGACGGGAACTAGACAAAGAAAGTCCTGATCGCTGTGATCAGGACTTTTAGTTACTGGGAAGCAAGTAACGCATAGTCTTCATAGAGTTCGGCCGCCCAGTGTTCGGGGGCGTAGTGTGTAATGAAGGCCGGGTTTTGTTCGAACATTTCAAGAAAGGTGGAGTGATCGACCAAGTCCTTGGCGACCTTGTTCGCAAGATGGAACTGCTGAACGAGTACACGCTGAACGGAAGCGCTGTAGCGCGCTTTGCTTTCAGCCATTTTCAATCTCACGTCGGAGTGTTTGTTGTGCTTGTTCATACGTGTTCACCTCTTGGATCAGAGTGAGGAAGCGGGCAGCCCGTTGGGAGTGTAGGGAGAGTTGATCCCGCAGATATCCTTTGGGTTTTAGATAGGACATGAATTGCTCAAATGTGATCGTGCCCGTTTGAAGTTGAAAAAAGGCGTCTTCCAACGAGCCGTCGGCAAGGGGGCCGAAGACGAAGTCATACTTGAGATCAAGATTGTGGTCGGTTACGACAATCTCTCCTACCGAGTTCGATGCCTCGCTCTCTTACAGCCTGTACGATTATTATAAACAAATCCGCCCCAAGTTGCATCCGTGGAGGCGAAGACACGATGTGGAAGTTGTGAGAGCCCTCCCACGTCCACTCGGTAAATCAGTACGCTTGCTTTGACGAAAGTGACTCTGTAACCGGGAAGTCGGCGCTCCCGATCTTTTTCCCGCTTGTTGTGGTAATCGCGTTTGTTTTGAGCCCACCGGAAGGCTTGTACAGGGTCGGATGTGACATAGAAGCCTGTCCAGAAGTCCGTTTTCGATCTTCCTTTTGTTACGTCGATGCCTTGTAAAAGGGAGGGGAGATAGTTACTGGTCGTTCCGTGGAACACATATCGAGGGAGTTGGGGAGGTTCAGCCACTGAGTGTCGTCTCCTTGTCACGAGTAGGTAAACCTATGGTATCTTATTCCTTCACGTATGACAAGATATAAATTCACAATTGTAAAATGGCGATTCGTTATTGAATCAAAAAAGAGAGTGCATCTTTGACTGCACTCTCTTTTTGATCGACTTAATACTCGCTCGTTTCCTTCACTTGCGCCAGCCGGGCGATCTGGCTGATCAGGTCGGCGGTGATCGCGTCGACTTTGGTGAAGTCCATCGCGGCGATGTAGATCGCTTCGAGCTCGTCGTGCAGGGATTTGGCTTCCTGCAGGAAGGCGGTGGCCGCTTTCATCTTGGAGCTGTAGCGGCCTTGGATTTCCAGCAGTTCGGTGGCGTACTTCTCGTCGGTGCCGGGCGTGATCGTGCGGGCGTACATGTCGACGATCTCGTCTTTGTCCTTGGACGGGAAGTATTCGTGCGGCGCGGTGGAGTCGAAGATGCACAGGGACAATTCCGGCAGCAGCACCATGTCCAGCGAGTTCGGGTCGAAGCCGCAATGGTACACTTCCACGTCAAACCCGCGCTGTTCCGCTGCCGCCGCCAAGCTTTTCAGCATCGTCGATTTGCCGGAGCCGGGACGACCTTTGATGAAAAAGCGCTTCTGCAAGTCGCCCGTCAGGTTCTGGATGTGGTCGACCGCTCCCGCCGGTGTCGCCGCACCGAAAAACATGTGGCGGACTTTCGGCTCTTTGAACTGGCGCTGGTTGCCGAAGAAGCGCTGGATCAGCTCTTCCGTCACTTTGTTCGCTTCGGCGAAGTCCATGTTGGTGATGTAGAACTTCTCCCACTCGTCATGGATCGCCAGCGCTTCGGAGAAGGTCGCATAGGCGTTTCGGTAGCACTCGGAGATCCGGTCGGTGATGCGGGTGATCGCCGCTTTTTGCGGAATCAGTTGCTCGGAATCCCAGGCGGCTCCGAGGTTGACGTACTCTTCCACCGCACCCGGTACTTTCGGTTCGATCACGTGCGGCGCGGTGCCGTCGACGATCCCGACGTTCAGGAACGGGATCAGCACGCCGTCGATCGAGCCGTTGTCGGAGGCGCAATGGATGTATTCGATGTCAAAGCCGCGCTTGTAGAACGTTTCGCCGACCGCTTTCATCAGGGAGGACTTGCCGGTGCCGGGGCCCCCTTTGAGAATGAACAGGCGGTCGAGCCCTTGGAGCACGGAGTCGAAGAACGAATGGAAGCCGCGGGCCGTATTGCCGCCGGCGTAGATGTTGCGAATTTTCGGTGTCAAGGCATACACACTCCTCACTTGGTTTCATCCGCTACGGATAATGCAACGTATGCAGGAGTGCGGCCTTGGGTGTTTGCCCATTTTGTTAGGACGGCGATCTTTTGAACCACAGGTGGCGGTAGTCGATCATCGCCAACGTGCCGAGGGTGACGCCGCCAAGCGCCGGGTTGTACGAGGAGCGCAGGCGGTAGTGGTAGAGAAAGAGGAAGAGGTGCTCGTCGCGCAGCAGCGCTTCCAACCCCTGTAACCGCGCAAAGCGTTTGTCGCGATTCGCTTCTCGCTTCAACGCCTGCACCTGCCCCGCAAACTCCTCTTGTAATTCAGTAGGCAAAAATCGCTGTGTCACCCGCCCCGGCTGGTAGAAGTTGAACAGGGAGAATTCGATGTCCTCCGCCAACTGCCACGAGACGAGGAGCAGGTCGGCTTCGTCTTGATGTGCGGCGAACTCGTGGATGGGAAAGACGCGTACCTCCACCGGAATCCCCGCCTCTGCACACCGCTCCCGAATCCACGCCGCATCCTCCAAGTTCTCCGGCCAGTCGAAGGTGTGCAGGCGCAAAGGCTCCCTGTTTGGGAAAAGGGGAGGTGGGGAAGGGGCGTCTGCTTCCCAAGCTACTTGGGTGATGGTGGTTGCTTGATCGGAGGACAGGGGGTGTTTGACGGACGGGCAACCATCGGAGTCCGACCGGGGGGCGCAAGCGGAGCGGTCGATGTGGTCGGTATGGTCGGTGCGGTCGTGTTGCGTGGCAGCCGACGCTCCTCCGTGATTCTCCGGTAGAAACCCTACCGCCACCGCTTCCCTTCTGCCTCCCAACTCCTCCACCATCCGCTTGCGATCCAACGCGGCATGCAAGCTCTCTCGCCACGCCCCCTTTTGCAAAGGCCCTTCCTTCGCGGCGTTACATAGCAGGAGCGACGTGCTGGCCAGCCCGCCCGCAATCTGCGGCCAAGCGGTGTTCGTGCGGGCATGTTCCAAGCCGCTGTCCTGCACGTGCTCCCCTTCCATCCCGAACCAAAACTCCACGCGATCCAGATGCGGGCGGCCGAGGAAGTAGCGGTCGAACGCTTGGAGCACCAGCTTGGCACCGTCTTTTTTCACCACTTGATAGGGGCCGGTGCCGACGGGGAAGTGGTCGAATTGCTCCTCCAATTCACGCACCACCTCACAAGGCACGATCGACGCTTCCTTGCGCGACAAGGCGTGCAGGAAGAAGTGGTCCGACTCTGTCAGCGTCACTTCCAGCACGTACTCACGGACGACCCGCATCCCCCGAATCGGCAAAAAGGGTCGCAGGGACGAGCCGGTCTGCGGGTCGAGCAGGCGTTCCAGTGTGGTGCGGGCA
This sequence comes from Bacilli bacterium, assembly GCA_035776695.1. Lineage (GTDB taxonomy): Bacteria > Bacillota > Bacilli > Tumebacillales > Tumebacillaceae > Tumebacillus. The sequence continues at coordinate 25,173 of DASTWJ010000165.1, read as the reverse complement.
TCGTGGGCGGTCAGCAGGCGTCCGTGGTGGAAGAGGACGCCTTTGCGCAGATAGAAGGTGTAGACGGTGCCGTCTTCGCTGATCTCCCACGCGTGGGCGAGGTGTGGGCGCAGGGTGCGTGGTTGCGGGTCGTAGGTGACGAGCGTATCGAAGACTTGTCCGATCAGGTGGGCGTCGCTGTTCGTGCGGATGCGGCCGGGGTCGAAGCGGATTTCGAGGCGCGAGAAGGGGATGCGCAGGATGTCGAGTTCCCCTCCGTTTGCGCTCGCTTCCACAGCGTGTCCGAATTGGCCGGCGATCCAGCTCATGAATTGGCTCTGCATCGGGGCGCTCAGCGATTCGATCTGCTGCAGGGCGGTCTGGGCGTCGCCGTTGAGGAACTCCTCTTGTGCCGCCAGCAAGGCGACTTCCTCTCGCGGGATCAGAAAGGTGAGCTGTGAGCGATGCCCGCGTCCGCGACCGGGTTGCCAGCGGAGCCAGTCGGCCTGTGCCATCTGCTTGAGGATCAGGCTGGCATGGCGTTCCGTGCAGCAGAGGTGCTCGGCGATCGCTTGCAAGGTGACGGTGCTCGGCTCTCGTTCCGGTAAGTCGGACAGGCAGGTGCGCAGGTGCAGGTAGTGTTCGTGCAGGTGCATGGGAAGACCCCCTTTTCGGAAAAGGTGAGATGGTTTGGCGTGATGATCTCGTTATTTAGAAGAGCGGCGGTCGTATAAACTGTCAGTACAGAAGATCATAAACGATGAACGGAGGAAAATCTATGAGCCGCACTTACTTTTTGGAACCGAATGAACAGACGTTGAAAGGGAAGTTCTCCAAGGACTTCACGCCTTGTCTGCAGATCGCGTCGGGGGATACCGTCCGCGCCCGCACGCTCGATGCGGGATGGGGGTTGGAACGCCGCCCCGCACCGGGAGCGCCGCGCAAACGCTTTGACACGACGGAGGAGATCTATCGCGGCCACTCGATGATCGGGCCGATTTTTATCGAAGGGGCAAGACCTGGGATGACGCTGGAAGTGCAGATCAAGGAAGTCATGCCGGGGGATCACGGCTGGACGAGTGCGGGCGGGTTTCACTCGTACTGGAACCAGCGGCTGAACTTGGTGGAAGAGACGGAGCATCACCTCGATTGGGAGTTGGATCGCGAGCGGATGGTGGCGCGGTCGATGTTTGGCAATTTCGATCAGGAGATCGCGTTGAAACCGTTTCTCGGGATCATGGGGATGGCGCCTGACGAGCCGGGGCTGCATTCAACGGTGCCGCCACGCTTTTGCGGCGGGAATCTCGACTGCAAAGAGCTGGTGCCGGGGTCGACGCTCTATCTGCCGATCGCGGTGGAAGGCGGATATTTCTTCTTCGGTGACGGGCATGCGGTGCAAGGCGACGGTGAAGTGGCCGGCCCGGCGCTGGAGTGCCCGATGGAGCGAGTGGAGTTGACGCTGACGGTGCGTGAGGATCTGAGCGGGTTGAAAATGCCTCGTGCCAAGACGCCCGCCGGTTGGGTGACGCTCGGGTTGCATGAGGATCTCGATGAGGCGATGTGGCTGGCGCTGGAAGGGATGCTCGATCTGATGCAGGAGCTGTACGGGATGAAGCGGACGGAGGCGTATGCGCTGGCGTCGCTGGTGGTGGACATGCGGGTGACGCAGGTGGTGAATCAGACCAAAGGCGTGCATGCGGTGCTGCCGTATGGGGCGGTGAAGTAGGGGAATAGGAAGGGTGTCTGTACGCAGGCACTCTTTTTTGTATGAAAAACGGGGGCAACCCTTGTCAGACTGTCTGTCCCGGGAGTACACTGGTCATTAATGACTGAACTTTACAGGGAGGGATGGGGTTTGCTAGCTGGTTTTGCGGTGCTCGTCGCGTTTTGCGTGGTGTGGGCCGTGCGCGAGATATGGAAGCGAAATGTCCGGTTCCCGACGGTCGCGGGTGCGATCGTGATGGCGAGCGGGGTTTTGCTTGTTGATACATGGAAGCGTGTGGAGTTGTTGCAGGAGGGTGCCGCGCCATTTGTGGCGGTTTTTTTGATGGGCGTGGCGGGGTGTTTGTTTTCGGCGTTTGTCCGTGACGGGTGGAAAGGGATGTTGTTCAAAGCGCATGTCCGCCATCCGGTCAAATCGTTCGCGCTCGGCACGTGGGTCGCCGGATTGGCGGTTCTTGTCGTGTTGATCGTGCAGGGGCTGCCGACGGTCAGATGGCTGGCGGTGGCGTTATATGGGGTGATGATTCCCTTATGGTTGAGTTATCTTGGGGTGGTGGCTCGGAACTATAAGTACATCTGGCAGGCTCGTACGAAAGGGCGTCTGCTGGAGCAGATGCAAGGCGGCCTCCTGCTGGCTTGCGTGGCGACGCAGGCAATGCTCGTGGCGGGAGACAAGTTGTTGGCGGGTTCGTTTCCAAGGTGGCTGGCGTTTGTTCTACTCGCTGTCGGTTGCCTAATGTATGGCATGGGGTTGATGATGATTTTGGTGCGGTATGTCCGGCGTCGACCTTTGCGGTTGGCCGATCGGTGGGAGAATGCGAACTGTATTATTCACGGGGCGTTGTCGATTACCGGATTGGCGGCTTGTTTGACGGAGGCTTGGTCGGCGGATCTGGTGGCGGGGCTCTGGGTGGTGGTTTGCGGGTTGTTTGTGCTGGTGGAAGGGATTGAGGTTGTGCGTGCGGTGGAGCGAGTGCGGTTGTATGGCTGGCGGCGTGGGCTGTTTTGTTATTCGGTGACGCAGTGGGCGCGGAATTTTACGTTTGGGATGTTGGTGGCGTTTACGGTGAATTTGCCGTGGCAAGGGAGTTTCTTGGGGCGGGAGTCTTTTTCGGCTTCCTTGATTCATGGGGTGTTGACGGCTGGGACGTATACTGTTTTTGCGCTGTTCTTGATTGAAGCTTCATTGTGGGGATGGCAGGGGTGGAAGGCTAGAGCGGAGAAGCCGGCTTCGTCTGGAAAAGGTGGGGGAAGGACGATGGCCCACTAGGTGCCTCCTAGCCCGCTGCAGGGGAGATAGATCCTCCGGGTTCGGGAGAACTCGCATCCCTCTGATTGAGGTAAGGCGGTCGGGATGCTCGTTCTGATCTCACCCTACGGATCTATCTCCCCTTCCGCTCGCTCGACTGCTAGGAGGGGGTCGGTGCCTTCTCGTTTTGGTTTGATTGAAAAACCCCGATACTTGGACTGTCTGCGACAGTCTGGGCATTGGGGTTTTTGGTTGTTCGCCTTTCATGAAGGCGAGCACGATGGGGTAGTTAGTGGGATCGTCAGTTCGAGTTCGGAGCGGTCGTCGGGGGCGATGCGTTCGACGTGGAGCTCGGTGATGGTGGTGGTGAAGGTGTCGGTAAAAGTGGCGGTGTCCGCGAGGGCTTGGTGGAAGCCGCGGCCGTCGGACGGGTCGAAGCGGCCCACGGTGAGGTGGGGGATGTAGGGCACGGTGCGCAAGAGGTTGGGACGCAGCGGGCCGGTGTAGAGGCGGTCGTGGAGGTGGATGATGGTGTCGTTGCCCCGTTTGACGTTGAGGAAGAGGTAACCGTGGCCGCCGCCGGTGATGCCGTGGAGTTCGAGGGGGAAAGCGGCGATGCCTTGGATGGCTTGATGGATGTGGGCTTCGAGGGCGGCGGTGGACAGGTCGCTGTCGAAGGGGAAGACGAGGGTCAGGTGCGGTGGAATCAGGGCGTGCAACGGGTCGTATTGGGCGCGCAGGTCATCGATCTGCGTTTGGTTTTCGAAGCGCGGGAAGAGGTGGATGGCTCGTTTCATGTGGGTTCACGCTCGCTTTTTCGGGAGTTTCTCTCACTATAGCGGATGGGGAGAAGGATGCCAACTTGCATCGGGGACGAAAATGGCGAATAATGAAGGGGACTTGGTCTTTTAGAAGGAATCTTATTTGGAACTGTCGAATAGGTAGGCGTTACAGGGGTAAAGGATTACTCCGCTAAATCGGCGGAGGCTCGCGTGGCTGACACGCGCAGTATAGGGACGGAGGGATCTCGATTGCAGTTGGATAAACTTCGCGACAAGACGGTCGATCAGCTGTTCGAGGCGATCCTCAAGTTGGAGTCGCTCGAAGAGGCGTATATGTTTTTTGATGATCTGTGTACGGTGAATGAGGTGCAGTCGCTCGCTCAACGGTTGGAGGTCGCTCGCATGTTGCGCAAAGGCCATACGTACAACCAGATTGAGGCGGAGACGGGCGCATCGACGGCGACGATTTCTCGCGTCAAGCGCTGCTTGAATTACGGCACCGACGGCTACAAACTGGCGCTGGAGCGTCTGGGTCGCTAGGTTCGCCACTTTTTCGCGTGACCGAATACGTTTTTCCTAGATGGAATGGGAAACCCTGCTTGCGTGAATGGGTCGGCAGGGTTTTGTTATGTGTGGAACAGGATGAGGCTGGAGGAGGGGTGTGCCGATGACGAACGCGTGGGGAGGCAAGCGAGCGGAGCAACCGTGGCGCAAGTGGCGGCATGTGGTGAAGCTCGACCCGGACAAGCAGGTCGCCGACGAGTTGCTGGCAGCACTCGGGTCGTCCGGCACGGACGCGGTGTTTCTCGGCGGCACGCAAGGGGTGACGGGTGAGAAGGTCAACGCGCTCTACGGGCGGTTGCAACGCTTCGCGCCGCAGGTGCCCGTCTGGCAGGAGATCTCCGGCACCGATTCGGTGATCGATGGGATCGATGGCTATGCCGTCCCCGTCGTGCTCAACGCCGGGTCGCCGCATTGGCTGATCGGCGCACACAAGGAGGCGATCCTCAAGTACCGCCCGTTTATCGACTGGTCGAAGCTGCTGGTCGAAGGGTATCTGGTGCTCAACCCCGATTCGGCGGTGGCTGAAGTGACGGAGGCGCAGACCTCCCTCACGGCAGAAGAGGCGGCCGCTTATGCTGTAGCGGGGGAGGAGTTGTTCTCCCTGCCTGTGATCTATGTGGAGTACAGCGGGACGTACGGTGATCCTGCGATGCTGCAGGAAGTGACTCGTGTGCTGCGCCAAGCGCATGTGTTCTACGGCGGCGGGATTGACGGGTACGAGAAAGCGTGGGAGATGGGCGGAGTGGCGGACACGATCGTCGTCGGCAATGCGCTTTATGAGGCAAACTGGCGTGAAGTCCTCCGGGACACTGTGCGTGCGGTGAAAGGAGCCGAGCCAAAATGAATCGCAATCCGGCTCGGGTCAGGCTAGCCGCCTTTCGTGAGCCGATCGAACGAAATTCGTTCACAAGGAATTTGACCGTTCTAACGATGCGAGACGCGTTAAAAGACGCAAAAAAGCCCATCGATCCGCAGATCAATGGGCTTTCTCTATGGTCGGAATGCAGGGATTCGAACCCTGGACCTCACGCTCCCGAAGCGTGCGCGCTACCAAGCTGCGCTACATTCCGTCAACGAAATCTAATATACTAGATCGGGTGATTCGTGTCAATCTCTTTTTTGAAAAGATTCTCAAGTAAGAGATGGTCGGGACGCAGAGATTCGAACTCTGGACCTCTCGCTCCCAAGGCGAGCGCGCTACCAAGCTGCGCTACATCCCGACGACAACGATTACTATAGCATGCGGACGGGAGCCGAGTCAACGTTGGAAATATGGAGATCGAAGAAAAAATCCCCTCGCCGATGCGGGAGGGGATGGCACGTAGTTATTTGGTGAAGATGTGGAACACGTCTTTGAAGGTGACAAGGACCATCAGCGTCAGCAGGAACAGGATGCCGACGAAGTTGATGCTCGCTTCTTTTTCCACCGGGATGCGTTTGCCGCGGCGAATCCATTCGAGGATCAGGAACACGAGGCGACCGCCGTCGAGCGCCGGAAACGGCAGGATGTTCAGCACGGCCAAGTTGACCGACAGCAGCGAGACGATGTACAGGAAGTACGGCATGCCCGTATCGGACGCCTGCCCCGTGATTCGGATGATCTCGACCGGTCCGCCCAAGTCGTTAAAGGATACGTTGCCTGTCACCAGCTTGTAGAAGCCGTCGAAGATCATGACGATCAGGTTCTTCGTCTCGGTGAAGGCGTTGCCGACGTTGTCGAGAAAGCCGCCCTGCTTGACGAAATCGCGTTGCTCGCCGATCGAGATGCCGATCTTCGTTTCGCCCTTGTCGTTGGCGGTCGGGACGACGGTCAGTTCGACGACCTTGCCGTCTCGTTTGACGTCGACCGGCAACGCTTGGTCTTTATGGGATTGCACTTGTTCGTTAAATGTTTCAAAATTGTTGGTGAGCGCAATGCCGTTCACCTCGACCAGTTGGTCTCCCGATTGGAAGCCGGCCTTCTGTGCGGGCGTGCCCGCTACGACGTCGCCGACGACCAGGGAGGAGGTCGGTGTGCCGTACACGTTGAACAACAGCGTCAGAATCAGAAACGCCCCGATCAGGTTCATGATCACGCCCGCAGAGATGACGAGAATGCGGGCGGCGATGGGACGGTTGTTGAAGTTGTCCGGTGCGGTGGCAGCCTCCGGGTTGTCTTCCCCGAGCATCCGCACATAGCCGCCAAGCGGCAGGATGTTCAGCCGGTACAGGATGCCGTTGCGCTTGTGCTTGAGAATCGGCGGGCCGAACCCGACCGCAAATTCTTCGACGCGCACCCCGGTGGCTCGTGCAGCCCAATAGTGACCCAGTTCGTGGATAAAGATCAGGAACCCTAGCGCGAGAAGGGCCATCACGATGTTCATTCGATCCATCACTCCTCATTTCGAATCTGTAAGTAGAAACGTCCGCTCAAACGGATGACACGGTTGATGCGAAATATTCATTATTATAACATAACTAGGCTTTACGGGACTGAATTCCTGCCTTTTTACAGTGTGGACGTTTCATGAACGAGGCATGATAAGGGACAGGAGCAAAAAGGAGGGACGCCCCATGCCGAAACTGACGATGTTGGTCGGAGTGCCGGCCAGCGGCAAATCGGTGGCCGCACAAGAACTTGTCGCCCGGGCCGGCGGGATCGCGATCAGCTCGGATGCGATCGAACGGGAGTTGCAGGCACAGGCTACGCAAGGAAACGGTACTCTGAAAGACCGCAACCAAGCGGTGTTCGCCGCTGTCCAAGATCAATTGATGCAAGCGTTGCAAGCCGGGCAGGACGTGGTGCTCGACGCTCGTCTTCGCGCCCCGAAGTACCGCCGTCCTTATCTGGAACTGGCGCGCCGTCACGGGTATGACACAGAGGCGCTTTTTCTCAATGTGCCGTTCGAGGTGGCGGTGGAGCAAAGTCGCAACGCCGCGCATCCGGTGTCGGAAGCGGCGATCCGGCGGTATGAGCGGTATTTGCAGATCCCGACATATGCCGAAGCGTTCGACAGGGTAAGCGTGCGGACGAGCGAAGCGGTGGTGGACGAGGCACGGGCTTATTTTCAAGAACAGAGGTCGCGCCTGCTCGACGATCCTGTCGGGTTGATTCGCGAGCTGGAAGGCGATGGGCGTCTGGCTTCATGGTTGCCCGAATTGCATCGGGCCATACCGATTGATCAGCATAACCCGCACCATCGGTTTACGGTGTATGAGCATATTTTGAAGGCGACGACGACGGTGGCCGGCACGTCGTTGAAGATGGTTTGGACGATGCTGTTGCATGATGTCGGCAAGGCGTATCCCGGCATCAAGCAGTTTACCGGCGTGGTCACGCAGGAATACGGCCCGTTTCGGAAAAAAGAGCGGGTGGTCATCGAGAACGGGGCGGACATTCGGGAAGGACGAGACTCAGGAGATGTGTATGTGGTCCGAGGGGAGCGCATTCCTAAAGAGTATGTCAGCACCAATTTGAACGGACATTTCTACGATCATGAGAATCTGGGGGCGCAGCTGGCGTTTCGCGTGTTGACGCGGCTCGGGTATGAGCACGACTTCGCGCTGGAAGTGGCGACGTTGATCCAGTTTCATATGACGATGCCGCGCGATATCGAGCAGGAGCAGCTGACGACGATCCGCAAATGGTATCGGAAGGTCGGGCGGTATGCGGCCGATCTGATGATGGTGCGACTGGCGGATCATCGGGGGAAATAGGGCGGTGTGTCCGCCTTTTTTCTTGTGTCAGAACGGATGTTTGGTATACTGGAAGGGATGAGATTGGACGAGCGTTATTTTGTAGTGGGGTGAATCTATGTTTGGCATACAAGGAAGCGAGCAGATTTTAGGACGATTGAATCCGCAGCAGAAAGAGGCTGTGTTCCATACGGAAGGACCTTTGCTGATCCTCGCGGGCGCAGGCTCGGGGAAGACGAGCGTGTTGACGCGGCGGATCGCTTATTTGATCACGGAGAAGCGGGTGGCACCGTGGCAGATTCTCGCGATCACGTTTACGAACAAGGCCGCGGCCGAGATGAAGGAGCGGGTGGAAGACCTGATCGGCCCGCCCGCGTTTGATACGTGGATCTCCACGTTCCACTCGATGTGCCTGCGCGTGTTGCGACGGTATGCGGATCAGTTGGGGTATACGAATTCGTTTTCGATCTTGGATACGTCCGACCAGTTGACCGCCGTGAAGCAGGTGTTGAAGCAACTGAACCTCGACCCGAAAAAGTTCGACCCGCGCGGGCTGTTGGCGACGATCTCGAATGCGAAGAACGAACTGATGACGCCCGAGCGCTACGAGAAAACGCTACGGGAAGGCGATGTCTGGGGCAAGACGGCTCTTGACGTGTACGTCGCATATCAGAAGAAGCTCAAGGCCAATAACGCGATGGATTTTGATGATCTGATTATGAAGACGGTCTACCTGTTCCAGAACCATGAGGATGCGCTGTCTTTTTATCAAAATCGCTGGCATTACATCCACGTGGACGAGTATCAGGACACCAACCGGGCGCAGTATCTGCTGGTCCAATTGCTCGCCAAGAAAAAGGAAAACCTCTGCGTCGTCGGCGACTCCGACCAGTCGATCTACGCTTGGCGGGGGGCGGATATTCGGAACATCTTGGATTTTGAGAAGGATTATCCGCAGGCGCGGGTGATCATGTTGGAGCAGAATTATCGCTCGACAGGGAAGATTTTGCAAGCGGCGAACGCGGTGATTCGGAACAACTTCGAGCGCAAGGAGAAGAACTTGTGGTCGACGAAGCCGGAGGGGGAGAACCTCCGTTTTTATAAAGCGTACGATGAGCATGGCGAGGCGCATTTTGTGATCGAGCAGGCGCAGCAGTATGTGAAGGACGGCGGCAAGTATTCGGATGTCGCCGTGTTGTATCGGACGAACGCGCAGTCCCGTGTGATCGAGGAAGCGTTGTTAAAATCGACGGTGCCCTATACGATCTACGGCGGGTTGAAGTTCTATGAGCGCAAAGAGATCAAGGACGTGCTCGGGTACCTGCGCCTGATCGCGAATATGAATGACGACTTGTCTTTGCAGCGGGTGATCAATGTGCCCAAGCGCGGCGTCGGCGATACGACGGTCGGCAAGGTGCTGGCGTATGGCGCGATGCACGGGTTGTCGGCGTTTCAGACTTGCATGGAGATCGAGCAGGTCGGGATCAGAGGCAAAGCGAATCAGGCGATCAAGGATTTCACGCTGCTGATTCGCAACTTGGCGTCTCAGGCGAAGTTTATCTCCGTGACCGAATTGACGGAGGAAGTGCTCAAGCTGACGGGGTATCGCCGGGAGTTGGAGAATGAGAAGACGCTGGAAGCGGATTCGCGGTTGGAGAACTTGGACGAGTTCCTGTCTGTGACCACGGCGTTTGATCAGAAGCATGAGGTGACGGATGAGAACCGCTTGATCGACTTCTTGAGCGATGTGGCGCTGATGGCCGATGCGGAGGAGACTTCGGGGACGGAAGAAGCGCCCGATACGATCAAGATGATGACGCTGCATGCGGCCAAGGGCTTGGAGTTTCCTTGCGTCTTCTTGGTCGGGTTGGAGGAGAATATCTTCCCCAGCTCGCGGGCGATGCAGGAGAACCCCGAGGATGTGGAAGAGGAACGCCGCCTGATGTATGTCGGGATCACGCGGGCGGAGGAGCGTTTGTTCATGTCCTGTGCGGCGACGCGGATGTTGTATGGGCAGACCAAGGCGAATGCGCCGTCGCGCTTCTTGAAGGAGATTCCGCCGGAGCTGCTGGAGGAAGTGGTATCGCAGCGGTCGGGCGGTCGCTTTGGTGGCGGTGGTTTTGGCAGAAACGGTGTAGGTGTCGGTGGCGGAGGTTCGTTTGGCGGTGGTGGTTTTGGCACGACGGCGGGCGGTTCGAGTGCGAATGCGCCGCGTCGCGAGGCACCGCCGATCGGGACGCATATCCCGGCCGGATTTGGCGCGGATATGTCTTTGAGCTGGGAAGTCGGCGAGCAGGTGCAACATCGCAAGTGGGGCATCGGCGTGATTCTCGCGACGGAAGGCGAAGGGGACAATTTCGAGCTGGTGATCAAGTTTCCCGACCCGACGGGCACACGCAAACTTTTGGCGAAATTCGCACCTATATCGAAGCCGGAGTAGATCTGGCAGGATATTTCCCTGATCGAAGGAGAACCAATATAAGCAAATGACACAGGAAACGGGGAGAAGACGGATGTTTGACACAATCGAGGAGGCGTTGCACGACTTGCGCCAAGGCAAAGTCGTGATCGTGGTGGATGATGAGGATCGGGAGAACGAAGGGGATTTTATCGCGCTGGCCGAACATGCGACGCCTGCGGTGATCAACTTTATGATCACCGAAGGACGCGGGCTGGTCTGCGTGCCGATTACGGAGAAACGGGCGCGGGAGTTGGAGCTGACCTCGATGGTCGAGCAGAACACCGATGCGCACGGGACGGCGTTTACCGTATCGGTCGATGCCAAGGAGGGCACGACGACGGGGATCTCCGCCTATGAGCGCGCCGTAACGGTGGCGAAACTGATCGACCCGCAGACGAGTGATGCCGACTTCAAGAAACCGGGGCATATCTTCCCGCTGGTGGCGAAGGACGGCGGCGTGTTGCGTCGGGCGGGGCATACGGAAGCGGCGATCGATCTGGCGCAGTTGGCGGGCGGCTATCCGGCCGGCGTGATCTGCGAGGTGTTGAACGCGGACGGCACGATGGCGCGTGTCGGCGATCTGGAGATCATCGCCGAGAAGCACGGGTTGAAGATGATCACCATCGCCGATCTGATCGCCTACCGCAAGAAAAGCGAAAAGCTGATCGAACGGGCGGTGGATGTGCGCATGCCGACCGAGTTCGGCGATTTCCGCATGGTCGCCTACACGAACTCCATCGACGACAAAGAGCATGTCGCGATCGTCAAAGGCGAGATCAACCCGGACGAGCCGGTGTTGGTGCGCGTGCATTCGGAGTGCTTGACAGGGGACATTTTCCATTCGCAGCGTTGTGACTGCGGCCCGCAGAAGGAGGCGGCGTTGATGCAGATCGAAAAGGAAGGCAAAGGCGTGTTGCTCTACATGCGTCAGGAAGGGCGCGGCATCGGGCTGATCAACAAGCTGAAAGCTTACCAGTTGCAGGACAAAGGCTATGATACGGTCGAAGCGAACGAGCAGCTCGGGTTCAAGGCCGACCTGCGCGAATACGGCATCGGCGCACAGATTCTGCGCGACCTTGGCGTGCGCCGAATTCGTTTGCTGACGAACAACCCGCGCAAGATCAAGGGGATCGAGGGACACGGCTTGGAAGTGGTCGAGCGCGTGCCGATTCAGATGGACCTCAACCCGGACAATGAGAACTACTTGCGCACGAAGAAAAGCAAGTTGGGGCATATGTTGAACCTGTGATCGGAGCCATGGAGGAGGACGCTGGAAGATGTCGGGAGGAACGGAAACCTCGGGTGTATCAGCTGTACGGGTCGAAGCGATCGACGACTCCAAGCGGGCTGCTGTGCGCGCTTTCTTGATCGAGCATTGGGGCAGTCCGCAGATGGTGTATAGCCAAGGCGTGCATCATTGTGACGAATTGCCGGGCTTCGTCGCGTACGATGGGGACGAGTTGATCGGTCTGGTGACCTATGCCGTGCAGGAGACGAGTTACGAAGTGGTCTCGCTCGACTCCCTGCGCGAAGGTCACGGGATTGGCACTCGCTTGATGGAGGCGGTTGAGAAGGCGGCGCGTGAAGCGGGTGTCTCGTGCGTCCGGCTGATCACCACCAATGACAACCTGAATGCGTTGCGCTTTTATCAGAAGAGAGGCTATGTCCTCGTCAAGATCTACCCGAACGCTGTCGCAAAAGCGCGTCGGATCAAACCGCAGATCCCCTTGATCGGTTCCGACGGCATCCCGATTCGCGATGAGATCGAGTTGGAAAAAGGAATCGGCGAGGAGGAGTAACCCAGTGACGACTACGCAACAAGAGCAGCGCATGCGCGAGTTGATCGCGCTGCTGAGTGAATATGATTACCATTATTACACGTTGGACAAGCCGAAAGTGACGGACGCCGATTATGATCGGCTCTATGACGAGCTTCGCGCTTTGGAAGCGGAGACGGGGCTTACATACGAAGACTCGCCGACACATCGCGTGGGTGGTGTGACCATCGAGTCTTTTCCCGAACATAAGCATCTGGCGCGGTTGTGGAGCTTGGACAAGGCGCAGAGCCGCGAGGAACTGCAGGAGTGGGACAAGCGCGTCCGCAAGTTGATCGACGATTACAACGCGAAGAATCCGGATGCGGAACCGTTGCCGGAGCCGGCGTACATCTTGGAGCAGAAGTTTGACGGGCTGACGATCAACCTGACCTATCGAGACGGCCTGTTGGTCCAAGCGGCTACTCGCGGCCGTGGGGTTGTCGGTGAATCTGTCCTGCCGCAGGTGAAGACGATTCGCTCGATCCCGCTCTCGCTCGACTTCCAAGGGCTGATCGAAGTACAAGGCGAAGCGATCATGCCGTTGTCCGTGTTGGAGCAATACAACCAAGAGGCGTTGCAGACGGGGGCCGAGCTGTTGAAAAACGCCCGCAATGCTGCGTCCGGTGCGATTCGGCAGAAGAACGTCTCGCTGACGGCGAAACGGAACTTGGATGCGTACCTGTATGGCATCGGGTATTACGAGGGCATCGAGTTTGAGACGCATGAGGGAATCTTGGACTTCCTGCGTGCGAACAAGATCAAGACATCGCCGTATTCGCAGAAGTTTGCGACGTTGGAGGACTTGATCGCGGAGATCGAACGGTTTGATCGGGAGGAGCGGGCCAACCTCGACTACCTGATCGACGGCATGGTGATCAAGCTCAACGACTTGCGCACGCGCTCCGTGCTCGGGTATACGGACAAGTTCCCGCGTTGGGCGGTGGCGTTTAAGTTCGAGGCGGAGGAGTATTCGACGATCTTGAACGAAGTGGAATGGGATGTCGGACGGACGGGCAAGATCACGCCGACCGCGCTGCTCGATCCGGTGGACATCGGTGGGGTAACGGTGCAGCGGGCGACGTTGAACAACTGGGGCGACATCCGGCGCAAAGGCGTCGACATCGGCTGCCGCGTGGCGATTCGCCGCTCCAATGATGTGATCCCGGAAGTCTTGTTCAAGCTGGATGACGATTCGTTGCAGACTCGACCGATTGAAAAGCCAGCAGAGTGCCCGAGTTGCGGGCATGAGTTGGTGGAGAAGGGGGCTCACCTGTTCTGCCCGAATGTGGACGGGTGCGAGACGCAGGTCGTCAACCGCATCTCCCATTTTGCCAGCCGCGGGGGCATGGACATCGAGACGTTTTCGATCAAGACGGCGGAGCAGTTGTTTGCGGAGCTTGGCGTCAACGACCCGGCCGACTTGTATGACCGCGAGAAGGTGAACAAGGAAAAGCTGTTGACCTTGCCGCGTTGGGGAGAGAAGAAGGCGCAGAATCTGCTCGATGCGATTGAGAAGAGCAAAAGCAAAGACCTCGCCTCGTTCCTCAATGCTGTCGGCATCCCGAACACGGGGGCGCGGATGACGCGAGACTTGGCCGAGACGTTCGGTTCGTTGGAAAAAGTACGCCAGGCGACGTTTGACGAGCTGGTGGCGATTCCGGGGTTTGGCGACATTGTGGCACAGAGCATCGTGGACTATTTCCAAACGGAGCGGATTAACGAAAGCATCGACCGGATGTTGGCGGCCGGGGTCCAGCCGACGTATGAAGCGCCGGAGGTGGCGGAAGCGGCTGAAGAGAGCGAGTTCTTTGGCAAGACGGTCGTGTTGACCGGCACGTTGTCCGTCATGGGCCGGAGCGAAGCCAAAGCCAAGCTGGAAGCGTTCGGCGCGAAGGTGACCGGCAGCGTAAGCAAGAAGACCGACTTCGTCGTGGCCGGGGAAGAGGCGGGCTCGAAGCTGGAGAAGGCGCGGGAGCTCGGCGTCACCGTGTTGACGGAAGCGGAGTTCCTCGCCAAGATCGGCGAAGAGGCGTAAGGAGATCGACAGGTGAACATAGCAACAGCCCGGCAGATTCGCCGGGCTGTTTTCTTGCTCGGGATTGGAGAAAATGGATGGGTACTTGCGGGAACTGCCCGCGCGTGAGGAAATACGGTGGTTAACTTGCTGAGGACTTGTCAAAAGTGGCCGCTTCAAGAGCTGACAGACGGTTCTCCGTCACGTCAGACATCGTGTCCGACTCCATCCGAAGCGCACGAATCTCCGTGGTCAGATTAGTCTCTACGCGGCTGATCTCTGCGGTCAACTCTGTGCGAAGAGTAGTCTCTACGCGATTGATCTCTGCGGTCAACTCTGCACGCAGAGTAGTCTCTACGTGATTGATCTCTGCACGAAGAGTAGTCTCTACGCGATTGATCTCTGCACGAAGAGTGGTCTCTACGCGATTGATCTCTGCACGAAGACTGGTTTCCACACGGTCGATTTTTTCATCGAGTCGATGGATATCCGCTTTCATCTCCCGCATGTCTTGGCGCATGTCGACCATCTCGCCGTACATCTTGAGCATCAGCTCGTACATCTGGCTTTGTTCTTCCATTTCCCTCACCTCCTCGCTTGGAATGGTTTCATTTTCACAAAGTAAATTCTTCATGACAAGCCTTGACTTTTTGACAAGAATCAGCAGGATATGCTTCTATGAAAGAGACGCAATCCACCGACAAGACTTGAAAGGAGCTCTCCATACAATGCAACCTCGCTCATATACGCGCCCCTGGTCGTTGCTGCTGACCGCCACCCTCGTGTTGGCCTTGGTGTTGCTCGGCTGTGCCCGCCCCGATGAAGGCAACACGGATACCGAGACGACCACTCCTCAACAGGCCAAGGAACTCCCGCCGGGCACCGGCTCTGTCGCCGGGCAACTGGCGCCGGACTTCACCCTGACCACCTTGAGCAACCACGACATCACCTTGTCCCAACTGCGCGGGAAGAAGGTCTTCCTCAACTTCTTCGCCTCCTGGTGCGGCCCGTGCAAAGAGGAACTGCCCGACCTGCTCGAGATGAGCCGCCAATACGAAGGCCAGATCCAAGTCTACGGCGTCAACCTGACCGCCATCGACACCCCGCAAGACGCCAACAAGATGGCGATGGAGTATAAGCTGACCTACCCGATCGTGCTCGACATGGACGGTCTCGTGCAAAAAAACTACCGCGTCGTCAACGTCCCGACCTCGTTTGCGATCGACGAAACCGGCCACATTCTCGCCCGCTGGGAAGGCTACATGCCGCGCCCGAAGATGGAGCAGCTGTTCAAGGAGTTGGCCGACTCCAAACCGACCGCGACAACAACGGCCGGTCAGTAACCTCGACACGCCTTTTTTTGCAAAAAGATCTGTTGCAAGGTCCTTTTCTGCCCTTGTAGCGGGTCTTTTTCCTTTGAGAGATTTGACGGTTCCTCTTCTATCCCGTATAGTTGTCTCATAGAATAGTTGAGAACCATTCTCACTGTCGGCATTTTGATCGTCGGCACTTGTGGGACGCATGCGGAAGGAGTCTGACCTGTGAAAGGAATCGCCACGCGTTACGGCTGTTTGAAATTCCCCTCCTACAACTGGGTGCTCGGCGGCAGCACGATCTCGCTGATCGCCGAGCAGATCGATATGCTCGCTCTAAACTGGCTGGTTTACCAATGGACGAACTCGCCGATGCTACTGGGCATCTTCACCTTTTTCCGGCTGATCCCGCTTCTGCTTTTTTCCTTCGTCGGCGGGTTGCTGGCCGACCGTTGGGATCGGCGCAAACTGCTGGTGCGGCTGCAATTCGGCATGATGATGCTGACGTTTCTGCTCGCATTCTCCGTCGCCGCCGACTTGAAAAATCTCTACATACTGGCAGGCCTCGTCCTGCTGCGCTCGACCCTGATGGCGATCGAGACCCCCGTATGGCACGCCTACATGCCGAATCTTGTGGACAAACCCTCCGTCACCTCGGCCGTCGCCGTGTTTTCCACCTGCGTCAACCTGGCGCGGATCATCGGGCCGGCGCTCGGCGGCTTTTTCATCGAGTGGTGGGGCGTGGAAAACCTGTTCTTCCTCACGGCCAGCGGCTACATCGCGATTCTCGGCGCGTTGTTGTACGCGGAACGTTTCACCGAGGGACAGGTCGTCCAAACTGGTAGCAAACCACTCCCCGACACCCATCCGCCAAAAGCCAAAGCGGGCATGGGGGAGGCGCTCACCTACCTGCGCCGCCAACCGACCCTGTTGCAAGTCCTGCTGCTCGGCGTGATCACGATGGTATTTGGCTTCTCTTATACCTCGATGATGCCGGTGTTCGCTCAGGACTTGCTCGGCCTCGACGCGTCCGGCTTCGGCTACCTGCTGTCGGCGGCGGCGGTCGGGTCGGTGATCGGGGCGATGTTCCTCGCCGGGCAGGAGGAGTGGGGGCTGGGTCGTTTGCTCGTCATCTCCGGTACGCTGTTCGGGCTGTGCCTGTTCCTGTTCGGCTTTTCGCGGAGCTTCCCGCTGTCGTTGTGCCTGATGTTTTTCGTCGGCTTGGTCGGGCAGACGTTTCGCACGACCAACCGCGTCATCTTCCAACAGCGGGTGCCTGACCGGCTGCGCGGTCGCGTGATGAGCCTCGTGCTTTCCGACCGCGGCTTCATCCCGCTCGGCTCCCTGCTCGTCGGCTATGTGGCGCAGACGTCGGGCAGCCCGGCCGCCTTGCAGACGATGGGCTTGGTCTGCATGGCCGCCGCGCTCATCGCCGTGTTGGCCGCGCGCCGGCTGTTGAAAATGTGAGCGTGTTCCCGAACCGAGCGATGTGGTAAAATGTGACTATCGAGCCGGATTTCAACGATATTGAGGTGTACAACGATGGACATTCTTCGTGTGAAAGGCGGGAAACCGCTCAATGGTGAAGTCCAGGCCTCGGGGAGCAAGAACTCCGTCCTGGCAATCATGTGTGCTGTCCTGCTGTGTGACGGCGAAACGATTTTGGAAAATGTGCCTCGGCTCAGCGATGTCGATACGCTGATGGAAATCCTGCGCGAGACCGGCCTGCAATGCGAGTGGCTCGAAGGCAACTCGCTGCGGATCAACAACCCGGGTCTGACCACGTGGAAAGTCTCCGAAGAACTGGTGCGCAAGATGCGCGCTTCGTTTACCGTATTCGGGCCGCTGCTGGCGAAAAACGGCAAGGCGCAAATCCCGCTGCCCGGCGGCTGCGTGATCGGCGCTCGTCCGGTCGACCAGCATTTGAAGGCGATGGGTGCCCTCGGCGCGGACATCAAGCTGCTCGAAGGCAGCGTCTACGCCGAAGCGCCGGGCGGCCGGTTGAAAGGCGCGGCGATGTTCCTCGGCACGCGCTTCGGCTCGACCGTCGGCGGAACGAACAACGCGATCATGGCGGGCGCTTTAGCGGAAGGTACCACGATCATCTACAACGCCGCTCGCGAACCGGAAGTCGTCGACTTGGTGATGTTCCTGAACAAGGCGGGCGCGCGGATTCGCGGCGTCGGCACCGACATCATCACGATCGAAGGGGTCGAAACGCTTAAAGGCGTGCGCTACTCTTGCATGAGCGACCGGATCGAAGCGGGCACGTACCTCTGTGCCGGCGCGATCACCCGCGGCAAAGTGACCGTCTCCAACATCTCCCCGCAAACGCTGGCCGGCCTGCCCGCCCTGCTGTTTGACATGGGGTGCGACATCTCGATGGAAGGGGACAGCATCACCGTCGACGCTCGCGAGCGCGAACTGCGGGCGACCAACGTGATCACGTTCGCCTACCCCGGATTCGCCACCGACCTGCAGCCGGCGATGCTGACCCTGCTGACCACGGCGAAGGGAATCTCGTATGTCAAAGAAACGGTGTTCGACGCCCGCTTCGGCTTCACCCAAGAGTTGACCCGCATGGGCGCGGACATCAAGATCTCCGGCGACACGGCGATCGTCAGCGGCGTCGAGCAGTTGCACGGCGCACGCGTCTTGGCGGGCGACCTGCGCGCGGCCGGCGCGATGATCCTCGCCGGACTGGCCGGCCAAGGGTCCACGAACATCGAAGGTCTGCAATACCTCGACCGCGGCTACGAACGGCCGGTTGAGAAGTTCCTCTCCCTCGGCGCCGACATCGAACGCCTGGGCGAGTAGAGGACAAGTAAGGAGCCACACGTCAATCCGTCATCCATGTCAAGTCTTGACCTAGCAAAGGAGGGGCCTTTATGTCCAACCTCGACAAGACCATGATTTTCCGAGCAGAAGACGACAACGCGTTCCTGACTGAAATTCTGGAAAAAGTGGTGCCCGCTTTGCGCGAACAGGGCTATGACCCGGCGCGCCAACTGGCCGGCTTCATCGTGACGGGGGAGAGCAACTACATCACGTCTGCCAACAACGCCCGCACGATCATGTCCAAGATGGACCGTCTGCTGGTCGTCGAGCAAGTGCTAAACGACTATTTTAAGCAAAAAGGGCTCTAGGCGAGTCGACCATAGACCGCCATCGCCCCTCGCAAAAAGGCGCAATCCCTACCACAAGGGACTGCGCCTTTTGACGTTTTGGCAAATCAAACCGTGCCACGGACCGACCTACTGCCCGCGCCCGTTCAGAAACTCGCTGACCTTCGTCGGCTTCTCCGCCCGCACGCGCAGGAACGCGACGCGCGTGGACATTCGACCGAGCAGGAATACGAGGGGAATCGCTACCACATGGAACAACAACAGACCGCTGATCATCTCTATTTCCTCCTTCGATTCATCTTCAACTGTTAGCTGTTTGCTAGATTCTATGCCCTGTCCTGCGCGAATATGACAAGCGGAGCACCCTCAGAAAATCCCGCTTGGCGACGACACCTGTAGTGTCACAAAACGTTACAATTTTGATCTTTTCTGATATTTTCATTTGACCGCTTTTCGGTGGTATAATGAGAATCGATTCTGAGCCAAACCTCACGATTGGGAAATAAACGAAACTCAAAACGCGCACACTAGGACTACATAAGTGTCCGCTACACCAAGGGAGGCTATAGAAACCCGATGCAATCCCTGACTGCGATTCTGACGATCACCCTGATCATCGCGTTTGCGCTGTCGTACCTGATGGTACCGCTGTTGCGCAAACTTTCTCTACGATATGGATTTGTAGATAGGCCGAACCCGCGCAAGCTGCACAAGGAACCGATCCCGGTGCTCGGCGGTGCGGCGATCTACTTCGGCTTCCTGATCACGATCTTCCTGATGGAACTGGTGACGGGGCATGTGACCCAAACGTTTTACGGCATCGCGATCGGCGGGTTCCTGCTGTTCGCCATCGGCTTGGTCGACGACTACTTCAAAACGCGGGGCAAGGACTTCCCGGCATGGCCGAAGTTTCTGACCCACATCGCAGCGGCCGGCGTGCTGATCCTGTTCGACGTGAAGGTCGAATCGCTAACCATCCCGTGGATCGACCTGCCGTATTACAACTTCGAAGCACACGGCATGGGCTGGCTGTCTCCGGTCGTGACCATCCTCTGGGTGGTGGCGTTGACCAACATGCTGAACTTCCTCGACGGCGCGGACGGCTTGGCGGCCGGCATCGCCTCGATCTCCGGCACATCGTTGCTCTCGATGGCCGTGCTCACGGGTAACCCGACCGGCGTGGCGATGTACGCCGTGGCGCTCGTCGGCGTCTCGCTGGCGTTTCTCAAGCACAACTTCCACCCGGCGCGCATCTTCATGGGTGACGCGGGGGCGACGTTCCTCGGCTTCACGTTGGCGGCGATCGCCGTCGACGGCGCGTTCAAGTCGGCGACGTTCGTGTCTGTCGCCGTGCCGGTGCTGGCGCTTGGCGTGCCGATCTTTGACACGATCTTCGTGATCATCCGCCGCCTGAAGGAAAAGCGCCCGATCCACCACGCCGACAAGTCGCACACCCATCACACCCTGATGAAAAGCGGCTTGAGCCAAGTGCAGACCGTGTCGTTTATGTACCTGCTCGGCATCTGCTTCTCCTTGGCGTCGATCGTCGTCCTGCTCGTCAACAAATCGTGAAACTTTCCCTCGCCTGAAGCGTATATACAGATGTCAGAACTGAATGGATCGCCAACGGGCGAAGGGGGAACCGAAACAGATGTTGATCACGACGACGAACCTGATTCAAGGTCAAGAGATCAAGCAGTATCACGGCATTGTCACCGGGGAAGTGATCATGGGCGCGAATGTCGTCCGCGACTTTCTGGCGTCGATCACCGACATCGTCGGCGGCCGCAGTGGCGCCTACGAGTCGAAGCTGAACGACGCACGTCAAGAAGCGATGCGCGAAATGGAGCAGGATGCCCGCTCGATGGGAGCCAACGCGATCATCGGCGTGGACATCGACTACGAAGTCATCCGCGAAGGCATGTTGATGGTGGCGGTAAGCGGTACGGCTGTGACCGTTGAATAACAGAAAGAAAGCGTAACGATGATAAAAACCTCTTCCGGCTCACAGGGAAGAGGTTTTTTTGCATGACCCAAAGAGGGAAAAGAGCTAATATTCCTGCTGAATCCACTCCACAAACGCCAGAAACTCCGCATCGCCTTCCTTGTGCTTCGGATAGGCGATCAACGTCGGGCGACTCAGCTCCCCTACCGAGATGTCATACGACACCAAGCGCCCCGCCACTAACTCCTCCCGCACAGTGCGCTCCGGGAGCAGAGCGACGCCGAGATTTTGCATCACCATCTTTTTCACGGCCGAAAACGAATCGAGTTCCATGATCACGTTGGCGTAGACCCCGTGTTCCGCCAGATAGCGATCGACGCGCTGACGGAAAGGGGCATTCGGATCGCCAAACGCGATCACTTCCTGCAACCCCCACCCGTCAAACCCGGGGAACTCTCGCCCCCACTCATGTTGCGGGGAGACGATCAGTACCACTCGGTCGCTTGGCAACGGAACCTGCACCAACTGGGGGTGGTAGATCTCATGCCCGAGCAGCGCCAGATCGGCCTGTCCCGTCAGCAGAGCGGTGATCGACTCCTCATACATATGCGCTTTGACATAGCACGTAAATTGCGGATGTTGCAACCGATACGCCCCCAACAGCCGTGGGAGTTCAAATGAGGCGAACGCTTTGCCCGAGACGATCGTCAGCGGCTGTTGCGGACGGGACTCCTGCGTAAACTGGCGCATCTGCTCGACGATCGACGTCGCCACCGGCACGAACCGCTTGCCCTCAAGCGTCAGGGACACACCGTTCGCCGTGCGCACGAACAGCGTCGTCTGCAACTGCCGCTCCAACTGCTTCAAGCGGTGCGTCACCGTCGACTGGGCCAAAAACAACGCCTCCGCCGCCTTGTTGATCGAACCGAGACGAGCGATCATCAGGAACATCTCCACATTTTCCAAATTCATTTCCAACAACATCTCCTTGCCAGCTATCGAAAAATTCGGTATCGTACTCTCATACTTCTCTAACAATAACAGGAAATCATGGAGTACTCTATACGCATACACCACAAGAACTGAGGAGGTCACACGCGATGGAACGACTGCGCTCTTACTTCAAAGCCTACCACCCGATCGTCCATACCCTGCTGCTCGGCACCATGTTGGCTCGCGTAGCCGGATCGATGAGCAACCCGTTCATTGCCTTGTACCTCTACCTGCACATGCAGATGTCGCCCGAGTTGATCGGCCTGACCATCGGCTTCGGCTCGTTGGCGGGGACACTCGGCGGCTTTATCGGCGGCACCTTGTCCGACCGCTTCGGCCGGCGCAAAGTGATGATGTTCTCGCTCTACACCTGGGGTCTCGTCTTCCTCGGATTCTCCTTGGCGAACTCTATGTGGGTCTTCATGCTGCTCAGCACGTTGAACGGCCTGTGCAAGTCGTTTTTCGAGCCGGTCGCGCAGGCGCTGATGGGGGATATGACCCCCGTGGAGAAAAGATACCGTGTCTTCTCCCTCCGCTACACCTACGTCAACTTCGGCGTCGCCATCGGCCCGCTGCTCGGCGCGTACTTCGGCATCTCGGCAGGCACCGTGCCTTTTCTCATCACAGGCATTGTGTACCTCGTGTACGCCGTCGCCCTGTTCGCGCTGCTCAAACGCTTCGGCATCCGACAGCTCGAAGCGCAGCAACGGGAGAAAGTCACAATCGGCCAAGCGATGCAAGTCGCCGTGCGCGACATCTCGTTGCGCTGGTTCCTGATCGGCGGGATCTTGGGCTCGCTGGCGTATGTCCAGTTCACCGTCTCCCTCTCGCAGATCGTCGAGCAAACGGTGGTTGACGGCGTCGTGCTCTACTCGTGGCTGATGACGACCAACGCCGTCATCGTCGTGCTGACTTCGATGTGGCTCTCGCGGTGGGCGGAGAAGCGTTCGCCGATCCAAGCGATCTTCATCGGCAACCTGTTTTACATGGTCGGATGCATCGGGTTCGCCTTCTCGCAGAGCTGGACGATGTTCATCCTCTCCACCGTGATTTTTACCCTCGGCGAAGTGTTGACCTTCCCGTCGAACAACGTGCTGATCGACCGACTGGCCCCCGCCGGGATGCGCGGCGCGTACTACGGCGCCAACTCGTTCAAAGACTTCGGGCGCTTCCTCGGCCCGTGGTTGGGCGGTCTGCTGATGACCCATTTCGGCGGCAGCGTCATGTTCCTGATCATCGGCGCGGTCACCGTCTGCGGCACCCTGTTCTACCGCCAAGGATTGCGACACAGCGCCGATCTGTTTGCGCCGAAGCCTGCTGCAACCCCCAGCAAAACCCAAAGCGCCTAAGCGAAAAAGAAGCGTGGTTTTACCGGATTGGGACACACTAAAGCATGGTTCAACCAACCTGACACTTCGGAAGGGGAGATCAGCGAATGGCTACTGTGCTTTATATCACCTGCAACCCGAAGCCGGTCGAACAATCGTTCAGCCTGTCGGTCGGTCAGGCGTTCTTGGAAGCGTATCGGGCGGCCAATCCGGGCGACAACATCGTGGAGCTCGACCTGTACAACACCGACCTGCCGGAGATCGACACCGATGTATTTGGCGCGTGGGGCAAGTTGGCGCAAGGCGAGGCGTTTGATCAGCTGAGCGACGAGGAGAAGCGCAAAGCGGGGCGGATCAGCGAGTTGACCGAGCAGTTCGTGGGGGCGGACAAGTATGTGTTTGTCACGCCGATGTGGAACCTGTCGTTCCCGCCGCGTCTGAAAACGTATATCGACTCGATCTGCATCGCCGGCAAAACGTTCAAGTACACCGAACAAGGCCCGCAAGGCTTGATGACCGGCAAAGCGGCCGTCCACATCCAGTCGCGCGGCGGCAACTACTCCGAAGGCCCGGCCAAGGAGTTCGAATACGGCGACCGCTACCTGCGGGCGATCCTGAACTTCATCGGGATCAGGGACATCCAAGGCGTGTACGTCGAAGGCCACGCGGCCGAACCGAACCGCGCCGAGGAGATCAAGCAGGCGGCGATCGACGAAGCGAAAGTAGTGGCACAGAGGTTCGCAGGTGCCAAGGTGAACGCCTAACCCTCGCCATTGACCAAAAAGCCGCTTTCCCTGCCGATGGGGTAGGGAAAGCGGCTCTTTTTCGAAAAGGGGAGGTGGGCTGTCGTTATTCGTCCTGTTGCGGCGGCTTGCGCAGCACCTCCAGCAAGTGCAGCAGCCGTTGATACTCCGCATCAGACAACTCCTCGATCTGCCGGATGCCGTTCATCGCCGTCTGCTTCATCTGATTCTGGATGTGGTCTTCGGGCGGGAACAGCTCCTCGACGATCTCCGATTCGGTCGGTTCCTCGTTTTTGTCATCCGGCTGGCGGAAGAACGTCATCCAGTGGTTGGCGAGATTCGCCGTGAACGTCGAGATCAAACCGATGCCCGTAAACATCAGGAACCCCGCGATAATCCGCCCGCCTGCCGTGATCGGCGAGATGTCGCCATAGCCCACGGTCGTCGTCGTGACCACCGCCCACCACACGGCATCCCCGAACGTCATGATCGAATCGTTGAGCCCCGCTTCGAGTAAATAAATCCCGGCCGAGCTCCAGAGAATCACCATCGACATGATGAAGAAGATCACCTTCATCTGCCGCGACGTCAAGATCGCCCACAGCATCGGCGAGGCGTGCAAGATTCTGAAGAGGCGCACGACCCGCATCAGCCGCGCCAAGGGGAAGAACTGGTCGAACGGGATCATCGCGATCACGTCGAACCAATTTTGCTTCGTGAACGTCCACGGGTCTTTCGCCCGGTAGAGGCGGATCAGATATTCCACCGCGAAAAAGGCAATCAGACCCCAGTCCATCGCTTTGATCAGCTCGTGACTCATGAACGGGTGTTCTTGCGGATCGGCGAAGATCAGGATCGAATAGGTCAAGACCATTAGAATGATGAAGACTTCGTATAAAAGTCTGCCAAAATGCATGGGAGAACACTTCCTTTATAGATTCCATTACAGTATAAAGGAAAAAGTCTGAGAAAATGAGACCTTTTTTTGCTAAAAAGAAGACCCTGCCCCGTAGATCGCGCTTGTTGCGTCAGGGGCAGGGTATTTTTTCGCTTCCCGTTTTTTGCAAAAGAGTCGGTTGCGCGAGGCTCTCTTACGTCCCGCAGAACGTGCGGTAGGGAACGGGGGAGGGCTCAGGCGGGGCGGCGTACTCCGTCTGTTCGGGGGTATACGCATAAGGGGCAGCCAGCACCTCCAGCAGCTTCTCCATCACGCTGAGGTCGCCTTGCTGGGCACTTTCCAGTGCGGCTTCCACGCGATGGTTGCGCGGGATGACGGCGGGGTTGTGGCGTTGCATCAATTGCTGGGAGGCTTCTTGCGATTCCTGCTGGCGATCGAGACGCGCTTGCCATTGCTCGTGCCACTTGGTGAATTCATCGCTCTCACACAACGGTATCCCTTCAAGCGTGCCCAACGTCAAGGCGCGGAAGGTGTTGGTGAAGTCGGACTCCTTCTTGTGCATCAG
>DASTWJ010000164.1:0-8138 GCA_035776695.1 Bacilli bacterium | reverse complement strand
GCTGACCGGTCTGCTGCTCAGCGTGGCCGGCATCGTGATCACGATTGCGGTCCTCGTGTTCATGGGCATCGTGATGTCGCAAGTGATCAACAGCGGCTACGGAGCGTATTAACACGCCCACTTTTTGGAACACAACTTTTTTTCGCAAAAAGTGAAGGGTTTCTCTCCGGACCCTCGTCAATAGGGGTAGATATCGCAAGGGAGAGAGGGTGACCGTTCAAGATGCAGGAAGCAAGCGACTTGGAATTGATTCAAAGCGTGCGCGCAGGTGACGCAGCCAGTTACCGCCTGCTCGTGGAACGGTACCAATCTCTCCTCTTCTCGATTGCCCTCCGCATGGTGCGTGACCGCACGGAAGCGGAAGACCTTGCCCAAGACATTTTCCTCAAGGCGTATCGCACCCTCGATCAGTTTCGCGAGGAGTCGAGCTTCAAGACCTGGATCTGCCGCATCGCCACCAACCATTGTATCGATTGGAAGCGCAAGCACGGCAAGCGGCAGGAGAGTACGACCCAAGTCGAAGCGGCGGAGCGCCTGCCCGATGGAGCGGAAACGCCGGAGCAAGCCTACTTGCGCCGGGAACGCCAACAGGAAGTCTGGCGCGTTCTTGAGGAGATGCCGGAAAAATACCGCACGATCCTCCTTCTGTTTCACTTCCAAGGGAAGAGCTACAAGGAGATCGCCGAGGAGCTGGACATTTCGGCGCGGACGGTAGAAACGCGGTTGTACCGAGCAAAGAATCTATTGCGAACCGCAATGAAAGGAGGCGAGGACCATGAATCATCTGGCAGACAGTACGATCTTGAGCTATCTGGAAGGCGATCTTGATGACGCCGAACTCGATCTGATCGAAGAACACATGGAAGTCTGTGACGAATGCGCCGACAAATTGGCGCTGTTTGCAGAGCTGGGTGCCGAGTTGCCGAGCAAGTTGATTCCGTTGGAGCTGCCGTCGGCCGGATTTGCCGATCGCGTGATGGAACAAGTGATGCAGGAAGCACCGCCCGGTCAGCCGAAACATGTCGTCCCCATCAAGCCGCGTCGGAAACTGCCGCCGCAACTTGAGGTGTTCACCCGCTTCCTGACGGCGGCCGTCGTGACCGGATTCATGGTGCTCGGTTCCACACAGGTGCAAGGTGTTCCCGTGATTCACCAATTCTCGACCACCGTGACCCAAACGGGCGAATCGGTGTCGCAAGGAACGGTCAAGGTCTATGCGGAATTTCGAGGGTTGTTACACTTCGTTTCGACAGAAGTGTTTGACAAGGAGGGACTATGATGAATTGTAAAGAACATCCGGATCGTCCGGTCGCGCGCGAATGTCGCGTGTGCCACGAACTGATCTGCTCGGAATGTGTGGTACCGGTCGGTGAGCATGCGGTCTGCAAATCCTGCGTCGCCGAATCGCTCGTGATCGACGAACGCGGATTGAACTCGGCTGCGGCCGCCAAGCGCCCGGCTCCGATCAACATCAAGAAGTCGTCTGACGGCAGCGAACCTCAGGCGGAGCGCCAGCAAGAAAAAGCGCTTCACGTGCTGAAAACCAAACGGGAGTCGATGAACGCCGGGTTCAAAAGCGGCTTCCTGACCATTCTCTTCTCCTGCCTGCCGGGGCTCGGTCACTACTACCTCGGTATGCAAAAACGCGGCTTGAACCTGATGATTCTCTTCTTCCTGATCATCTTCCTGAACACGATCGTGCCCAACGCTTTGCAATTCCCGTTGGCGATCGCGATCCCGATCTTGTGGTTCTACTCGCAGTTTGACGCGCTGAAGTACCGCACGATGATCAACGACGGGGAAACGGTCGAGGATGTGCCGTTGTTCCCGCAACTGGCTCGCCTCGTCACCGCCTCTTCGTTCGGTTGGATTCTCGCCGCGATCGGGGTGATCGCCCTGCTCAACTCGGTGCTCAACTTGGTGCCGTATGACTACCAGCTGCGAGAAGCGATGAAAGACGTGGTCATGGCGATCGTGCTGTTCGTGGCCGGCTTCTGGATTCTCAAAGGCAAGCCGTTGCCGAACTTCACCCAATCGACCTCTCGGCAGACGGAAGAGAGTGAAGACCGCAACCATGCGTAGAGTAGGAACCTTAACCAGTGCGTGCACCTTGCTCGCACTGGGTTTTCTGCTTTTGTTCGACATCTGGCGAGGCACGAACACGTTTGCCGCCGGGTTGAAGTTCTGGCCCCTGATCATCATCGGTCTCGGGCTGGAGATCCTGTTCGCTTGGCTGACGATTCGGCGCAAGAAGCTGCCGGAGATTCTGCGACCGGATGGGCGCTCGTTGGCCTTGCTGTTCATGGTCGGGGTGTTTTCCGTCAATTTCTACCTCAACTTGAACCAAGAGGCGGAGGGAGCGGAACCGGCGCCGGACAAGCCGATTTTTGCCAAAAAAGACCTGGAGTTGCCCGAACAGGTGCTCAACCTGCGCGAACAGGTGCAGATGGTGGAGATCCACAACCCGCTGGGCCGGGTGGAAGTGCGCGGCTCCAACGCGCCCCAGTTGAAGATCGGCGGCGTCGCCCATGTGTTCACGCGTGAGACCGCTTCGGCCGAAAATGCGGCGGCCAAGTTGTCCCCCTATATCGAACGGGGTCAAACGACCAAAGTCTGGGTGCAGGAAGAGAAGATCAGCCTCGACGGCAAAGAGACGCTGCCCGGCACGATCGACCTCGTGCTGGAAGTGCCCAACGGCTTGCAGTTGATCATCCGCAACGACCTCGGCGATGTGCTGTTGCAGGATTATGAAGGGAGCACGGAGATCGAGGCGAAGGCGGGGAAAACGACCGTCGAGCGGATGAGCGGCGACCTGTTTGTCGACAACACCAACGGCGCCATCTCCGTCACGGAGATCGATGGCCCGGTCTATGTGCAGACGCGCAAAGGCGGCATCACGGCGTCGGGCGTGCGCGGGGACGTGCAGGCGGCGTCAGATGCCGGCGTATGTACGCTGAGCGACATTACGGGACAGCTCGACCTGATCGCCAACAACGGCAAGATCGAACTGAATCGCATCCTCGGCTCGATCGAAGTCACAGCTACTTCCTCGTTGCTGAAAGTCGACCAGCCGATGAGCTCTTTTCACTCGATTGTGAAAAACGGAGATGTGCAGGTGACCGGCCCCGTGCTCGCTCCTTGGACGCTGAACACGACGAACGGCAACGTCAATCTCTACCTGTCTAAGACGGACAACCTGAAGTTCCTCGGGGAAACGAGCGCCGGCGTGATCAAAGGCCCGACCAAGCAAAGTGCGAACGGCGGGACGAAGCAGGGGGCGTTTCTGACGGAGGAGTATGGAGAAGGAACCTATCCGGTGACGGTGCGTTCCGACAACGGCAGTATTTTTGTCGATCTGAAATAGCAAGGCCCCTACCCGTTGCGGATAGGGGCTTTGTTTGTTTCCGAGAGGCGGAGGTTACTCGTTGATGGCA
The DNA here is from genome assembly GCA_035776695.1 of Bacilli bacterium. Classification (GTDB taxonomy): domain Bacteria; phylum Bacillota; class Bacilli; order Tumebacillales; family Tumebacillaceae; genus Tumebacillus. The sequence continues at coordinate 4,704 of DASTWJ010000164.1, read as the reverse complement.
TCCATCATCGAGTCGGCAATCTGCGACATGTCACCCATGCCCATGTTCTCACCGGCGTTACCGGCGACGTTGTTCCGGCGCATGACTTCCCATGCTGCGATGCCTACGCCTGCGCCCAGCGCCATTGCGGTCAGGGTGTTCATCCCGCGCTTTTTGCGCGGCATCATATCCTGAATCATGTCCCACATCATCATGGCTGTACCACCTCCCATGGTGTTATTTTTTGCGATTTTTGCAGGATCATGCAGGTGATATCTGTCAAAGGATGTGGTATTATATAGTCAAACCATGAATCTTATCCAAAATTGGGGTCGTGAAGAGCAGATGGATAAAGAATTGCGGGCAAGTGTTGTCCAGATGTTGATTCGTATCAACAACTTGATCATCAAACATGGCAACAGTGAGCGCCTCGCCGGCGCTTGGGGGTTATCACAACAGCAATGGACGTTGCTCACCGTTCTCAGCCGCCATCCGCAAGGGATGACGATGACCGAGCTGGGCAAGAACCTCCTTGTCACCAAAGCCAACATGACCGGTATGATCGACCGATTGGAGCGCGACGGATTCGTATCCCGCCACCCCGATCAGTTCGACCGCCGTGTGACCAAAGTGATGCTGACGGAGAAGGGTTCCGAGTTCCTCGATGGAATCGAAGAGCCGCGCCGCCAGTTCACCGAAGGCATGCTGGCCGATTTCACGATCGAAGAGCGTCAACAGCTGTTCGATTATTTGGAGCGCCTGTTCAAGCGATTGGACGCCTAACCGCGTCACATAAAAAAAGCGGCCGTCCTTGAGGCAAATCCTCAGGGGACACCGCTTTTTTTCGTCTTAGGTGGCGGATGGGCTCTATCGGTTGATCCGAGCCAGTTCCTGTTGCAGTTCTTCCGTGGTCGGCATGCCTTTATTTACATACTGCACGCGCATGTCCTTGTCCAAGATATACACGGTGCGCGCTTGCATCAAACCGCTCATCGTGAGAATCTTAAATCCATAGGCGATCTTCCAGTCTTCGTCGTGCAACAGGGGGAAGCCGAAGCGATGCTTGCGCTCGAACTTCTCGTGCCCCTTGAATTTGCCGGGGTTGACCCCCAAGACTACCGCATCCAGCTGTTCGTACGCGGGCAAAGCGTCACGCGCTTCGCTGAGTTGCTTGCGTCAGCCGGGTGTGTTGTTGAGCGGATAGAAGATCAAAACCACGTTCTTTTTTCCTGCGTAGTCATACAGATGAACGGGGCCTTGGGTGCTCTCGGCCGTAAAGTCGGGCGCTTGCCTGCCGATCTCCAGCATGATGCCACCTCCTTGTCTTTCTTGCTTCTTCGATTGTCGCAAGCGGAAGGCGCAGAGTCAAGTAGGGGGTTCTCAGGAAGGGAATTTCGAGGGAGGAAATTTCGTTCATATGAGGAATAGGATTCAAAGAGTTCAAAATGTGGAACGTAAAGGGAGGACATTATGAAAGATCCACGCTTTGCCAAACTTGCCCGGAACCTGATCGAGTATTCGGTCAACTTGCAGCCGGGAGAAAAAGTGATGATCGAAGTGTTCGGCGGCGAGATTCCGCTGGCGAGAGAGTTAATCAAGGCGGCTTACGCGGTAGGCGGTCAACCGTTCCTGCAATTGCGCCATGAGAAGCTGCTGCGCGAACTGTACAAAGGGGCGACCCGCGAGCAGTTTGAGCTGTGGGCCAAGATGGACCGTGCCTACATGGCGGAGATGGACGCTTATATCGCGATCCGCATGACCGCGAACATCAACGAGCTGTCCGGCGTGCCGGCCGATCGGATGGCGATCTACAACGAACTGTATTTCCACCCGGTACATGCGCAAGAACGGGTCAACAACACCCGTTGGTGCGTCCTGCGCTACCCCAACGAATCGATGGCACAGGCGGCGAACATGTCGACGGAGGACTTTGAGGACTTCTATTTCGACGTGACGACGCTCGATTATAAGAAAATGTCGCTGGCGGCCGACCCGCTGAAAGACCTGATGGACCGCACCGATAAAGTGCGCCTCGTAGGACCGGGCGAAACGGATCTCACCTTCTCGATCAAGGACATCCCGACGCTCAAGGACGACGGGCACAAGAACATCCCGGGTGGCGAATGCTACACCGCGCCGGTGCGCGATTCGGTCAACGGCGTGCTCCATTATAACGCCGCCTCCCTCTACAACGGGATCACGTTTGAAAACGTCCGCTTCGTGTTCCGTGACGGCAAGATCGTCGAAGCGACGGCTAACGACACCGAAGCGCTCAACAAGGTGCTGGACACGGACGAAGGGGCGCGTTACATCGGCGAATTTGCCATCGCGTTCAATCCGTTCATCCGCGAGCCGATGCTCGACATCCTGTTCGACGAGAAGATCGAAGGGTCGTTCCACTTCACGCCGGGCAACGCCTATGACGATGCGGACAACGGCAACCGTTCGGCGATTCACTGGGACCTCGTCGCGATCCAACGCGAAGATTACGGCGGCGGCGAGATCTGGTTCGACGACGTGCTCGTGCGCAAAGACGGCAAGTTCGTGTTGCCGGAGCTGCAAGGGTTGAACCCGGAGAATTTGAAGTAAAAGGAGACCCTGCCTCAGACAGGCGGGTCTATGACAAAGGCACTCCCTTGGCCGTCATGACCGGGGAGTGCCTTTTGTCGTTCGTCACTTGAGATTCGTTATTCCTGCGTTGTCGCCGTCTGCTCGGCGGTCAACTTGGCGACAGAACCCTGTCCGATGCGGAACAGGAGCAAGGCGACAAGCGACGAGAGCAAGACGATTGCACCGTTCCACATCAGGAGGGGTGTGATCGAGATCAGATCGAGCAGGAAACCGGCTGCGGCGGCTGAAGCCATCATCGAGCCGACGATCAGCGGCTCCAGCAGCCCGGAGACGCGACCGAGAAACTCGTTGGCGACGAACGTCTGGATCAGCGCCACCAAGCCGATGTTCAACGTCGTGCCGCCAAAGCCGACGATCAAGCGTCCGACACCGGCCAGCAACAGATTCGGTGCGAGTCCGACGACGAAGATGCCGACGCCGATCAGGAACAGGCCGACGGTGACCAGCTTGTGACGTTGAATCTTGCCGAACAACAGTCCGATGACCAAGGCGGAGGTCAGCATCGCCACGCCTTGCACCGAGTTGAGCAGGCCGACGAACTTCTCATCGAGATGGAGCGAGTCGGTGACGACGAAGATCAGCAGCGAGTTGTAGGAACCGAGCCCGATGCCAAGCGTCAGCCCGGCGATCAGCATCGGTCGCAACATCGGATGGAAGACGGTGTAGGAGAACCCTTCGCGCAGTTCGGACCAGACCTTTTTTCGCGGGCGAGGGGGTGCTTGGATCGTCAGTCGCAACAGACCGCGCAGCAGCAGAGCGGAGAGGAGGAACGACAGCGCGTCGAGGGTGAACGACACCGGCGCACCGGCCAGCGCATACAGCCCCGTCCCGATCATCGGACCGAGCACGCGCAACGTGTTGCGGGTCACTTGTGTGCAGGAGTTGGCCTGTACCAGTTGATCGCGAGGGACGGTGCTTGCCACCACCGAAGTGCGAGCCGGGTCGAAGAAGGCTTGAAACGAACCGGCTAGCAAGGCGCAGAGGTAGGCGAGCGGCACCCATTCGGTCAGGAGCGCTACGGCCACCAAGCCGATCGTCAGCGCTCGCAGCAGGTCGGCTCCGATCATCGTTTTCACGCGGTTCCAACGATCGACCCAGACACCCGCGATCGGCGTGACCAGCAAAATCGGCGCATATTCGCAGACGGTGATCACCGAGACGGACAGCGGGTGCCCATCTGTGATGTGAAAGACCCACAGCAAGAGCGCCATGTTGCGAATCCAGTCTCCCGTTTCCGAGAAAATCTGCGCCAGCCACAACCGGCGAAAAGACGGGTTCTGCAAGACAGACCACATGTATAGTCGCTTCCCTTCAATTTAAAGACAGATAAATCTACTATATAAATCCGTAGCCATTCCGTCAATCGTGTCGGTAAAGGTTCGGATGAACTTTTATGTGCTATGATAGGGAGAAGTCAAGCAATCTGGTAGGAGGCAAGGCATGGCAAGAAAAACGCAAGAACGCAAGCGCATCGAATTTGACCGCAAGGCGGCGCAGCTGGTAAGTGAGCGGTTGCTGGCGTGGTATGAACAACATAAACGCGACCTGCCGTGGAGACGACAGCGCGACCCCTACGCGATCTGGGTGTCGGAAGTGATGCTCCAACAGACGCGGGTGGAGACGGTGATCCCGTATTGGTTGAATTTTATGGAGAAGTTTCCGACGATCGAAGCGTTGGCGCAGGCGCCGGAAGCAGACATTCTGAAAGCGTGGGAGGGGTTGGGGTATTACTCCCGCGTCCGCAACCTCCAGAAAGCCGCTCAGGCGGTCGTAGAGCGCTATGGTGGCATCGTCCCCGATCAGTTGGATGAGATGCGCTCGTTGCCCGGTGTGGGGCCGTACACGGCGGGTGCGGTGCTGTCGATCGCCTATGACCGCGACGTGCCGGCGGTGGACGGGAATGTGTTTCGCGTGTTATCTCGTATCTTCCTGATCGAAGAGGACATCATGAAGCCGAAGACGCGGCCCCTGTTCGAAGACCTCGCCGAGTACCTGATCCCGCCTGGGCGGGCCGCTTCGTTTAACCAAGGGTTGATGGAGCTGGGGGCGACCGTCTGCATCCCGAAGAACCCGCGGTGTGAGACATGCACGGTT
>DASTWJ010000163.1:0-4741 GCA_035776695.1 Bacilli bacterium | reverse complement strand
CCGCGTCGGAGGCCGATGCCCTTCGCTGCGCCAACGCCCTCGGCAAGCATTACGTGGAGCGCGCCACCCGCACCGTGCACCTCGACCACACCGCGCACACCTACCAGCGGACCGAGGAGTATCGAATTAAGCCGCACGAGTTTCGTCGGCTACCCGATCACACGGCCGTTGTGCGCCATTGCACGAACGGCTTCAAAAAAGTCTGTCTTCGTCCCGCTTAACCGTCATCCTCAAGTGCAACGCCGATGAATCCTGAGAAGACTCCCGAGCTGACCGTGCAGACGCTAATGGCGCTGCGGAAGGAAAGCGATGCGGTCCGCGTGATCACCGAACGACTCAAAGTGAAGGAAATGGGGCCGGCGGACCACATTCGCACGAAGCATGAGGTGAAGGCCTTCGTGGAGAAGGGGTCCGAGTCTGTCGCAGAATCGCTGTTACGGCGCGCATCCGAACGCCGCAATCTGGGGCAGCAGTTTTCGGCCAAAATTACGCAAAGCCATGGCCGGAGGCTTTCGCAGTAGAGAGAGCGTCTAGAGCACCACTTCAGATACCGACTATATCTGTTGTGCGAAAGAGACGTGCCCCGAACCATCGGGGTTGCGTCTGGCTTCTGGCCACTCTTAGCATGTTGCTGCTACTAACCAGCTTCGAACATGCACTCCCAACCCCTTACCGCGGTCTCATTTTCCACACGGACCGCCGTGGCAATTTGGTTGGCAGCTTGAGCGGATTCACATGGCCAACCCTTTCTTCGAGCACCCCATCCTCAACAGCCCTTACGATTGCCCGCAGCGGCATTGGGAGCTGGATAAGCAAGGGCAGCCCACCCAGCAGATTCTTGAGAAGCGCAGGCGAGCCGAATTCATCACGCCGATTCCGAAGCCGAAAAAACGGCGAGGATCGGCGGCTCAGGAGAACATCGTCTTCGATGAAGGTCAGGGCATCTCGACCGCGAAGCAGCAGTATGATCCTACGTCGGTCATCAACGAAATCCGGTCCCACGTAGATCAGTGGCGGGAGCTTGCGCCCAATCTTTGGCAGGTGACTCCGGAGACTGCCCGCCTCCTCCAGCATTGGCGCCACCATAAATTCAGCGGGGTCCGCCCGTTTTTTTGCCAGGTTGAAGCCGTCGAAACGGCTATCTGGTTAAACGAAGTCGCTCCTCACACTGCGGCCGGGAAGCGCGTGCTTGAACTGCTCTCGGCTGCGAACCGCGAAGCGAATCCAGACCTCACTCGATTGGCCCTCAAACTCGCGACGGGGGCAGGGAAAACGACCGTCATGGCGATGATCATCGCTTGGCAAACGATCAACGCGGTCCGTCGTCCGAACAGCAAAAACTTCTCCCGCGGATTTCTCGTCGTCGCTCCCGGTCTCACGATCAAAGACCGGCTCCGCGTGCTCCAGCCGCATGACCCCGACAGCTACTACGGGCACCGTGAGCTGGTGCCGCAGGACATGCTGGAGGATCTCCAGCGCGCCAAGATCGTCATCACCAATTTCCACGCGTTCAAGCTGCGCGAGCGCGTTGAACTCTCCTCCGGCGGACGTGCCTTGCTTCAAGGCCGTGGTGGCGAGGACCTCAACACTCTCGAAACCGAAGGCCAGATGATCCAGCGGGTCATGCCTGACCTCATGGGCCTGAAAAACATCGTCGTCCTCAATGACGAGGCGCACCACTGCTACCGTGAAAAGCCGGCGGAGCCCGACGACGACGATCTGAAGGGCGAGGAAAAGAAGGAGGCAGAGAAGAACAACGAGGCGGCGCGCTTGTGGATTTCGGGTCTGGAGGCGGTCAATCGAAAGCTCGGCGTGCTCCGCGTGATGGACCTTTCCGCCACTCCATTCTTCTTGCGCGGCTCCGGTTACGCCGAGGGCACGTTGTTCCCTTGGACGGCGAGCGATTTCTCGCTCATGGATGCCATCGAGTGTGGGATCGTGAAGCTCCCACGCGTGCCCGTCGCCGAGAACATTCCTGGCAACGACATGCCGATGTTCCGCGACCTATGGGAAAACATCCGCAAGGAAATGCCGAAGAAGGGTCGCGGCAGCGACCTCGACCTCGATCCGCTTACTCTTCCGACAAAACTTCAGACCGCGATACAGGCGCTCTACGGTCACTACGAAAAGACCTTCAAACTCTGGCAGGAAAAGGGAATCAAGGTCCCGCCATGCTTCATCATCGTCTGCCAGAATACCGCCATCTCAAAGCTGGTTTACGACTACATCTCGGGCTTCTACCGCAAGAGTGAGGACGGCACGTCCAAGCTGGAGCACGGTCGCCTGCCACTGTTCAGCAACTTCGACGAGAACACCGGCAATCCGCTGCCCCGGCCAAATACGCTCCTGATCGACAGCGAACAGCTTGAGGCCGGAGATGCGTTGGACGACAGCTTCCGTGCAATGGCGTCCGATGAGATCGAGCGTTTTCGACGCGAGATTGTGGAACGCACCGGCGACGCCCAAGCCGGCGCCAACCTCGCCGACCAGGAGCTGCTGCGCGAGGTCATGAACACGGTCGGCAAAGCCGGCACGCTCGGTGGCTCGATCCGTTGCGTTGTCTCGGTTTCGATGCTCACCGAGGGATGGGATGCCAACACCGTCACCCACGTCCTCGGCATTCGCGCCTTTGGCACCCAGCTTCTCTGCGAGCAGGTGATCGGCCGCGCGCTTCGCCGCCAGTCTTACGAACTCAACGAAGAAGGCCTTTTCAACGTGGAGTATGCTGACATTTTCGGCATCCCGTTTGATTTCACCGCCAAACCCGTTGTCGCTCCGCCGCAGCCTCCGCGTGAAACCGTAGCGGTGAAGGCGATCCGCCCGGACCGCGACGCGCTCGAAATTCGTTTCCCGCGTGTGGTGGGTTATCGCGTGGAGCTTCCCGATGAGCGGTTGCAGGCAGACTTCAACGATGAGTCCACGTTGGAACTAACCCCGGACCTCGTCGGCCCGTCGAAGACGCTCAACTCCGGCATCATCGGTGAGGGCGCCGAGATGGGGTTGGAGCACCTGGGCGACATGCGTCCGTCCACGCTTCTCTTCCATCTCACGCAACGTCTCCTCTACACGAAGTTTCGCGACGCAGGCGAGGACCCGCAGCTGCATTTGTTTGGTCAGCTCAAACGCATCACCAAACAGTGGCTCGAAAATTACCTCGTCTGCAAGGGGGGCACCTATCCGGCGCTCCTGATGCACCAGCAGTTGGCAGACATGGCGTGCAACAAAATCGCCGCCGGTATCACGCGTGCGTTCATGGGCGAGCGTCCGATCAAGGCCCTGCTCGACCCGTATAACCCCACGGGCTCCTCTGCGTATGTTCGGTTCAATACCTCGCGGCCGGATCGTTGGGAAACCAGCGCGCAACGCTGCCACGTCAATTGGGTCGTCCTCGACAGTGATTGGGAGGCGGAGTTTTGCCGCGTGGCCGAGTCGCACCCGATGGTCCGTGCCTACGTGAAGAATCACAATCTCGGCTTGGAGGTGCCTTATCGTTACGGGGCCGAGACTCGAAAATACCTGCCGGACTTTGTCGTCTTGGTGGATGACGGTCGTCCCGCGCGCGCCAATGGAAGCGCCGATCTCCTCCACCTCATTGTTGAAATCAAGGGCTACCGGCGCGAAGACGCGAAAGAGAAGAAGGCCACGATGGACACCTACTGGGTTCCGGGCGTGAACCACCTTGGCCGCTACGGTCGCTGGGCCTTTGTTGAGCTTACCGAGATTTATCAGATCGAGTCCGACTTCGCGGCGAAGGTGAAGAATGCCTTCGATACGATGATCACCGCAGTCGTCTCGCCCACCTCCTAACCCTTTCAAACGACATGGCCAAGAAAGCCTCCACGCCCAAGACCGTCGAAACCCTCAAGCACGGGGACGCCAAACGGAAAAACATCCCGACGGCGGAGCATCAGTCCGTCCTCAAGCAGGAGGAATCGGATCCGGTGCGTGTCGCTTACGAACGTCGTAACCGTGACCTCGATCCACAACTCGTCTGGCGCGGCAAAGACGAGCAGGACTGGAGTGACCTCGTCATCCACGCCCCGCCGCTCTACATTCAGGAGAAGATTCACCCGAAGGTTCTGGTGGATGATTTACTCGCGCGCACGAAAGCGGACCAGAAGGCGGCAGAAGCTCAGATCGACCTGTTCGCGGATTTCAACGGCGTGCCCGAAGGCGCAGACAAAACAGAATTCTATCAGCACGATCAGCACTGGAGCAATCGCATGATCCTTGGCGATTCGCTTCAAGTCATGGCCAGTCTCGCTGAACGCGAGGGACTGCGAGGCAAGGTGCAGTGCATTTATTTCGACCCGCCTTACGGCATCAAATTTAACAGTAACTTCCAGTGGTCTACCACGAGTCGCGACGTCAAGGACGGCAACGCCGCGCATATTACTCGTGAGCCCGAAATGGTGAAGGCGTTTCGCGACACGTGGCGCGACGGCATCCACAGCTATCTCACTTACCTTCGTGATCGTCTTACTGTAGCCCGCGATTTGTTGACGGACTCCGGGTCGATTTTCGTCCAGATCAGCGACGAGAATGTCCATCGCGTCAGAGCTGTCATGGAGGAAGTATTCGGCGAGGACAATTTTTGCCGTCAGATCATTTTCTACAAAACCACTGGCAAAGGCAGCCAGATGCTAGACAACACCTATGACGTGCTGCTCTGGTTCGTAAAGAATCACGAAGTGACGAAGTATCGGCCGACTTACGAATCGCGTTCACCTGCGGATGATTC
>DASTWJ010000162.1:0-11454 GCA_035776695.1 Bacilli bacterium | reverse complement strand
GCGACACTTCGATGCGGTCGTACTGAATCCCCTGTGCTTGCAAGTGCAGTTTCAAGGAAGCCAAACCGGCGTCAATCATCGCTTTGGCTGCCAATGAGTCGGCCGCAATGTGGACGGAGATCTGTCCGTTTTGCGCTTTTTGTACGCGAACTTGCAGCTCCCCTAAGCCTTGCGGTTCCATCACGATACGGAATTCCTGACGACCCGGCGCTTCGATCAGCGCGGCCCGCTTGATCAGCACGCCTGGCAGTTCGGTGCGCATCTGATCGGCGCGCATCAAGACCGAAGCCGTTTGGGCAGTCTGCGGACGCAGCGGAACGGTTGCCGCGTGGTGCGGTGCGATCACCGGTGTTGTGAGTGCCGTTCCATCAGCTTTGGCCTCCTCCGGTTGCAGATTGGTCGATGACTTGATCAGATGAGAGCTGAGCGACGCCTGCATTTTGTTCAGCAACGTCTGCTTGCCGCCCGATTTTTGAACAGGGGCTTCCGTGTTCGGCTCTTGTAGTTGTGCCATCACGGTCTGCATCAGTAGGTTGACCTGTTCGTTCGGAACCCCATTGGCCACCTGTGTCAGTTGCTGCAAGGCTTGACCAAACGACTCGGTGAGGTTGGTCAACAACTCGGGATGACTTTGCAAGGTGAGGCCCGGCTGACCTTGAGGCTGTTCCATCAAGACGGACAAAAGCGACGGCGAAGCTCCGAAATTCTGTAAAAGAGAAGCCAGTTGTTCATTGGTGAGCGACAAATTGTTCAAGTTCAACGAAAGCTGCTTGCCCCCCACTTGCACCTGTAGCATCAGACCTTCTCCTTCGGTGGTGGTTGCGTCACCGCCTTGGGTCAGCTGATTCAAGGTCAGCGGGTTCAGACCGCCTGCGAGTGCAGCCAACAACGAGAGCAACCCGTTGTCGTCCGTTCCTTTCTCGTCTTTTGAGGAAGTTGTGGACAGGCCGAGTTTCTTCATCAAGGCTTCAAACTGCCCCGACTTGCCTTCCGCTTTGCCGGTACCGGTAGCCGAAGCGCTTGTCGATGCGGTTGTGCTTGTCGCAGTTGTTTGCGTTGCGATCGCGTCCATTCGATTCACCTCCTTTCACAAACTCCTCCTGCCGAACCCTGTTATTGAGACAAAATTTGCCCTGCAATCGCCGGGTCCATCTTCTCCAAGATCGCCGCCTGTTGGTCGATCGTCATGTTGTCGAGGATCTGTTTGGCGAGGGTGACTGACAGTTGACCGAGAATCGGCGCCGCTTTGGAAGGGGACATCTCCGCATAGACTTTGGCCTGCGCGACGAGAGAGTCATCCGCTTGGGCAACGCTGTCGTTTTCCGCGTCCGCTTGGGCCGCGGCTGCCGCTTTTTTCTTTTTCAAGTCCTCGATCTGCTGTTTCAGGCGTTCGATCTCCGCGTCTTTCTTGTCCAAATCGCTCTGCAATTGCTTGCTATCCGCTTCCAGCTTCGTCACTTGCGTCTGAGCTTGTGCCAGTTGTTCGGCCGGGTCCAAATTCGCCGTAGCCTCGTCTTCTGCGTCAGGCAACCATTGTCCGACCACCGGAATCGAGCGTGCGGCGTCCGCCACTTTGCCCGCGATGTCAAATCCGAAGAACTGCAGAATGATGCCGGAGAGGAGTGCGGTGAACAGAAGCGGCAAGATGACGATGTACAACACCCATTGAAAACCGCTATAGCGATGGTTTTCCGCTTCCATGTCCCTTTCCTACCTCCTTCCTTGATGGCGGGTGACCGCCAGTTCGTCGAGCGCTTCTTGGCTGAGTTTTTCCAACAGCCGAGCGTGCTCCTCTTTGCGTCGCTCTTGTAGGCGCACCCATTTTTGTTCATCGAGGTAGTGTTCGTTAAGCACGGTGCGCTTTGCTTGGCAGACCGCCTGCTGCTTCACCACGGCCTGTTGTTGTCGCTCGATTTGCAGGCGTTGCAGCTTGAGGAACTCCGTCCACGCATGCAGTTCCTGAGCGGACACCGACCCACCGGCCAGGTTATGCAGTTCATCAAGTCCCATTTGGTAGGAATCTTCCAAGTCTTGCAACCTGTGCTCCTCGGTTTCCAAGTCACGCTGAGACTCGGCGTACTGCCAGTTCGCTTGTTGCGTCAGCCGATTTTTCAGGTCGGTGATCTTTTGCAGTGCCGGTAAGCGAATCGTCATACGGGAATCCCTCCGAACTTTTCAACCAGCAAAGAACTGGCCGTAGTCAGGTCAGACGGTTCATGCGTGCCTTGAGCCGTGTACTGTTGGATCGCCGGGTATTGTTGAATCGCCCGGTCGATCAGCATGTTGCTGCCTTTGGTGTAGGCACCGATGTTGATTAAGTCTTCCGAATCTTTGTAAACGGAAGCCAAGCGTTTGAGCTTGTTCGCCGCCTCGCGATGCTCAGGCGTCACCAAGTCGTTCATCACGCGGGACACGCTGGCGAGCACGTCGATCGCCGGGAAGTGACCGCGGTTGGCGAGGGACCGGTTGAGCACGATGTGCCCGTCCAAAATCCCGCGCACGGCGTCGGCGATCGGCTCGTTCATGTCGTCCCCGTCGACGAGTACCGTGTAAAATGCGGTGATCGTCCCTTTCACCCCGGTGCCGGCCCGCTCCAAGAGGCGTGGCAACATGGCGAACACGGACGGCGTGTAGCCTCTTGTGGTCGGGGGTTCGCCGACAGCAAGACCCACTTCCCGTTGCGCCATGGCAAAGCGAGTGACCGAGTCCATCATCAGCATGACGTTTTGCCCCTGATCGCGGAAGTATTCGGCGATCGCGGTGGCGACCATCGCGCCTTTGAGCCGGACGAGTGCAGGCTGATCTGAGGTAGCGACGACGACGACGGAACGCGCCAGCCCCTCGGGGCCGAGGTCTTTCTCGATAAACTCGCGCACCTCCCGCCCCCGCTCCCCGATCAACGCGATCACGTTGATGTCGGCCTCGGTGTTGCGGGCGATCATGCCGAGCAGCGTACTTTTGCCGACACCAGAGCCGGCGAACAGTCCGACGCGTTGCCCGCATCCGACGGTGAGCAGTGAGTCGATACAGCGCACACCGACGGAGAGCGGCTCTTCGATCCGTTTGCGCAATAGAGGGTTCGGCGGCGACTGAATCGCCGGCGTCCGTTCGTGCGAGACGAGCGGTCCTTTGCCATCGATCGGGTTACCCAACCCGTCGAGGATGCGTCCTAACAGATGGGGGCCGACGGGGATGCGCAGGGAGTCTCCTGTCGCCACCACCTCATGACCCGGTCCGATCGACCCCAGATCGTTAAACGGCATGAGCAATACTTTGTTTTCCCGAAAGCCGACGACTTCCGCCAGCATACTCTCGTCACCTTGTGACCCTTCGATCTTGCAGACATCGCCGATTTTGACAGCCGGGCCTTGGGATTCGATCGTCAAGCCGACCACTTTGGTGACTTTGCCGTTGACGCGAATCGGTCGTACGCGGTCGAGTTGGCGGAGATAGGCGTCCAATGGGATCACTCGGTTCATGATTCCAGGCTTGCAGCCGCTTCCTGCAAGGCCTTTTTCACCTCTTCCAACTGAGTGTCGATGCGTGCGTCGATGTTCCCGAAATCGGTGTGAAGCACGCAACCACCCGCCCCTACCCCGCGGTCGGGGATGACGAGCAATTCGGTCTGACCGGGCACTTCTTTGCGCAATCCTTCTTGGCGGGAACGGACCAACTCGTAATCATCAGGATGCACGCGGACTTCGATTTTGCCGGCGTCGTGGATCTCCTCCAAGGCCGCCTTGACCACATGGAGCACCCACTCGTGCCCCAGACGGTTCGATTCCCGCATGATCTTCTCGGCTGCGGCACAGGCGAGTTCGACGATCAGCGATTCAGACTGGTTGAGATAGGCGCGGCGTTCTTCGAGAGCGGAGAGGTATAACTGTTCGATCGTTTGGAACCGCGACGCCCATTCCGTTTCCACGTCCTGTTGCGACTGTTCCCTTCCCTCGCGATACCCCTGCTGCTTGGCTGCTTCGAGCTCTTGTTGCAACTGGGTCTGCACACGTCCGCGTTCCGCTTCCAGCATCCCCTGCGCTTGCTGTTCAGCTTGCTGGATCAGCCGATCGGCTTCCTCCCGGGCTCTCGCGAGGATCGCCGCCGCATCCTCTTCGGCTTGGCGGCGCATCGCTTCGAGAGCCGGATCCACCATGTCTTCTCCTTCACGCGGCGGTTGCGCAATCGGTGCGACCCGAATGGAAAAGGCTTGCTGATTCAACGGTGTCTGGTTGGCTTTGAACACCTTAGACAATGATATCGTCTCCTCCGCCGCGGGCGATCACGATCTCGCCGGACTCTTCCAGTCGGCGGATGATGCCTACGATGCGTTGCTGAGCCTCTTCGACATCGCGCAGGCGAACAGGTCCCATGAACTCCATGTCCTGTTTGAACGTATCGACCATGCGCTTGGACATGTTGCGGAAAATAACTTCCTGCACTTCTTCGGACGATACTTTGAGCGACAGGGCCAGATCGGCCGTCTCCACGTCGCGGATGACGCGCTGGATGGCGCGGTTGTCGAGATTGACGATGTCCTCGAACACGAACATGCGCTTTTTGATCTCTTCGGCCAATTCCGGATCTTGCAGTTCCAGTGATTCTAGGATCGTCTTCTCCGTCGAACGGTCGACGCCGTTGAGGACTTGGACGATCGCATCGATGCCACCGCCTGTCGACATGTCATGTACCGTCATCTGCGACAGCTTGTTCTCCAACACCCGCTCGACTTGGTTGATCACTTCCGGCGAGGTGCGATCCATCAAGGCGATCCGCCGTGCGATATCCGCTTGGTGGTCCTGCGGCAGGGCGGAGAGAATCATCGCCGCCTGCGAAGGCTCCAAGTATGACAGCACCAACGCGATCGTTTGCGGATGTTCGTTTTGGATAAAGTTGAGAATCTGGTTCGGGTCCGCCTTGCGAGCAAAATCGAAGGGACGAACTTGCAGCGAGGCGGTCAGTTTGTTGATGATGTCGACCGCCTTTTGCGAACCGAGCGCCTTTTCCAAGACGTCTTTGGCGTAATCAATCCCGCCCTGGGCGATAAACTCCTGCGCCTGTACGATCTGATGGAACTCTTCCATAACCTCTTCTTTTTGTTCAAAATCGATCTTGCGTACGTTGGCGATTTCCAGGGTCAGTTGCTCAATCTCTTCGTCGCGCAGATGTTTGAACACCTTGGAGGCGACTTCAGGTCCGAGCGAGACAAGAAGGACAGCCGCCTTTTGACGACCGGATAATTTCTGTTGCATGCGCGCCACTAGCAGTCACTCCTACTCTTCTACCAACCAAGTGCGCAACAGGTTGACAAATTCGTCCGGGTTTTTCGATACGAGTTTTTCGAGTTGCTTTTTCATGCGCTGTTGTTCCGTTTCCTCGATCACGGTCGAGACATCCGGAATGCGCGGCGGGTCGAGAACCGGCACGTCGACCACGCGACGGCGACGTGACATCGCATACGCACCGCCGCCCAGCAGGACGAGCGCAGCCGCTGCGGCTCCGAAGAACCACGGTTGCTCATAGAAGCTCGCTTCGTCGAACGGGTTGCCCGGCGCTTGGAACGGAGCGGTCGCGATCGTGATCACGTCGTCGGCCGTTCCGTCGTTCGAGCGACCGATCGCGGTGGAAACGAATGCTTTCATGTCGTCTTTGAACGAGGTCAGTTCGTCCTCGGTTTTGCTGATCTTCGAGCTGTTCAACAAGACGGATACGGTGTATGAGTCCACTTTGTACGTCGAGGTCTGACCATTGACTTCCGTGGTGTTCCAGACTTTGTTTTCCGTTTTGGAGCTGTCGGATACGGTGCTTTCGCCATTGCTACCTGCCGGGTAAGCGGTGTTGCCGTCATTTCCATCCTCCCCGGTCGGTTCGGGTGTTCCGCTCTTCCCCGTCGCCTCATGCGACGTCTCCTGGGACGAGATGATCGCACCGTCGCCGTTGATGACCGGCTCGTAGTTGGTCTCTTTCCAGTTCTTCTGGTCGAAGTCGATTTTCGCGTTGACGATGACGTCGACGTTGCCAAGACCGACTAAACGCTCCAAGGCGTTACGAATCTTTGTAGTAGCCTCTTTTTCAACAGACATTTGGATCTCTTGCTGCTTCGTTAAATGCGCATCGCCACCCAAGGCGATCGCTTCCCCGTTTTCGTCCACCAGACGAACGCCGGTTTGGTCGGTTATCGTCACCTTATCGGGGGTCAGTCCTTTGACCGAAGCGGCCACCAACTGCTGAATGCCGTAGATCTGTTCCTCGGACAGCTTGGTGCCCGGTTGCAGTTTGAGCATGATCGCCGCCTTCGCTTCCGAGGTCGGCTGTTGCACAAAGAACTTCTGTTCGGGGAGCACGATGTTGACGCTCGCCCGCGACACGCCGTTGATTGTTTGAATCGCGTTTTGAATGTTGCCTTCGATCGCTTGCTTGTTCTTGACGTCAAATTCCTTGTCGGTCAGGCCGAGTCCGGTGTCATCGAACACGGCATACCCCGGCGCTCCCGCCGAAGGCAAACCGGACATCGCCAGTTTCATCCGCGCCTCGTTGACATATTGCTCCGGAACGGAGATCGAAGTCGAGTCCACCTGTACCGGAATCTTCAATTCCTCAAGCTTCGCCTCCATCTCCCCTAAGCTGGCAGGCGTTTGATCCGAAAAAATCGTCGTATAATTAGGCCGAAATGCGAACCAACTGAGGAGGGTGACAGTCAGGAGAAAGAAAACGCTGACGAGTATCAGGTTGCGTCGTTGGCGTTGTTCGAGATTTTTCCAGTACCCGAGAAGTTTTTCGAATAATTGCTTGAATTGATTCACAATGTCACCTCGTCGTCACTACTTACTCCCCTACTGACAGGCATCTGCCCCCGCATTACATTTGCATTCGCATGACTTCTTGATAGGCTTCCATCGCCTTGTTGCGCACTTGTACCGCCAATTGGAAAGAAAGGGTCGCTTTTTCCGAAGCGATCATGACGGTGTGCAGGTCGGGCGCTTGCCCGGTCGCCAACGCTTCGGTCAATTTCTCAGCGGTCTGTTGCTGATCGTTGACCTGTTCGATGGCGTTCTTCAGAAAATCTGTGAAAGAGGGACCTGCTGTGGTCGGTTGTGCGCTTTGCGTCGCCTGCTTGATCCCCTCAAGACCTTGGTTCGTCAGCACGCGAGATACGTTATTGATCATCTAGTCGTCCCTCCCTTATCTGCCGATTTCCAGCGCTTTCATCGCCATTGCCTTGGCCGCGTTGATCGCCGTCACGTTCGCTTCATAGCCGCGCGAGGCGGAGATCATATCGACCATTTCCTTCGCGATGTCGACGTTCGGCATCCGGACATACCCGTACATCGGATCGTTGGGATCCTTGACGCTGTCGGGATGTTGCGGATCGTAAACCAGCTTGAACGGCGATTCGTCCTGTTGAACCTTGGAGACACGAACGCCAAAACCGGGCGCTTGTGTGATACCTAATTGATCGTTCAGAACGCTTTGGAACGATTGCCCGCCCGCACGTTCTTCGAATACCACTTGCCGGCGGCGATACGGTTGTCCGTCCACACCTCGTGTGGTGTTGGCATTGGCGATGTTGCCCGAGATCACGTCAAGGCGCAGTCGCTCCGCAGTCAAACCGGTAGCGGAGATCGAAATGCTATCGAACAGTCCCATGCTTATCGCTTCCCTTCACTGATTGCGTATTTCATCAAACCGAATGAGTAGTTGATCTGCTGAATCAACGCGTTGTACTGCAGTTGGTTCGTCGCCAAGTTGGTCATCTCCGAATCGATGTCAACGTTGTTGCCGTCCATGCGCATCGAAGTCGACGTCTCTTGGTAGACCTCCGGCTTGACGTTCTCCAACTTGTCGACGCCGATCGGAATGTGCCCGGCCAACGTGCGTCGACCGGCCAACGATTGACCGGAGAGCGCCTCCTGCAACTGCTGAGCAAACGAAACGTCGCTGCGCTTAAAGCCCGGCGTATCAATATTGGCGATGTTGTTGGCCAACACTTTCTGTCGCAAGCCGGCGGCGTCGATCGATCGCTCCAGCAGATTGACAGCTTGATTGTTCATCCAAGACATACAATCACCCTAGTTTCCCTTTTTAGAATACATAATTTCGTCGTGGTCGGTGAAAATCCTGCATAACTCGACAAACCATCGACAGGATTTTAAACCAACATCATCCATTTTATATCTGAAATTGATAGATTGCTAGGGACTTTCGCCTCGTCCTGCTGAAATTCCTGTCGACTTCGGAAAATTCTTGTCGTCATTCTAAAAATTTTAGACAACAAAAAAGCGCGGTGCAGGCACCGCGCCTTTTCTATTATTTCGTTTTCATGTCGGCCAACAAAGGAAGCAACCGATCGTTGAGGATCTTGATGTGCGTTCCTTTCATGCCGAGCGAGCGGGCTTCGACCACGCCTGCGCTTTCCAACTTGCGCAGCGCGTTGACGATCACCGAGCGGGTGATGCCGACGCGATCGGCGATCCGCGACGCGACGAGTAGCCCTTCGCGCCCCTCCAATTCGCCGAAGATGTGTTCGACCGCCTCCAATTCGGAAAAGGAGAGCGACGAGACGGCCATCTGGGCGACGGAGCGGTCGCGACCGACTTGAACGTTGTGCGTCGCTTGCAGGCGCATCATTTCAAAGCCGATCATCGTCGCGCTGTATTCGGCCAGCACCGTGTCCTCTTCGGTAAAAGGAGCGGTGTGCTTGGTCAGCAGCAGCGTACCGATCCGTTCGCCGACGCCGTCGATCGGAATGATCGTGACGTAGGCAGTGCGATCAGCCGCAACGCTCGCCGGGGAGCAAAACGGGGTCACCTCCCGAAGGTTGCTTTGCGATCGTTCGGTGTAGAGAATTTTAGCTGTGAAATCCGGTGGGACCTGCATCGTATCGGGAAGCGATACGTCGTCATACGTTTCGGCCAGCGAGTGGCCGATCAGTCGGCCCGATGCGTCGAGTAGAAATACGTTGGCGGCGACGATGTCGCGCAGGGTGCCGGTGAGTTCGTCAAATTCCATTTTCGCGTGGGTCGAGCGTTGCAACAGTCGATTGATAACCCGTGTTTTGCTAAGCAATTCCATTCAGCCTGATACCCTCCTGTACAGAAACGCTTACAGGATAAATTGGCTGAGATCCTTGTTCTTCACGATTCCTTCCAACTTTTCTGACACGTAATCCGGGGTGATCACCACTTTTTCGAGCAACACATCCGGCGCTTCGAAGGAGAGGTCTTCGAGCAACTTCTCCAGCAGGGTGTGCAAGCGGCGAGCGCCGATGTTGTCCGTCTCCTGGTTGACGGAGGTGGCCAGTTCAGCCAGCCGCTGGATCGCGTCCGAGGTGAACTCGACAGTGATCCCTTCCGTTTCCAACAAGGCGATGTACTGTTTGATCAGCGCGTTTTGCGGTTCGGTCAAGATGCGTTGAAAATCTTCGGCTGTCAGCGACGTCAACTCGACGCGGATCGGGAACCGGCCTTGCAGTTCCGGGATCAGGTCGGACGGCTTGGAGATGTGGAAGGCGCCGGCAGCCATGAACAGGATATGGTCCGTTTTGACCGGGCCGTACTTGGTCATCACCGTCGAGCCTTCAACGATCGGCAGGATGTCGCGCTGGACGCCTTCTCGCGAGACGTCCGGGCCGCCGGAACCTTCCTTGCCGGCGATCTTGTCGATCTCGTCGAGGAAGATGATCCCCGACTGTTCGGCGCGGCGCACCGACTCGGACGTCACTTCGTCCATGTCGATCAGTTTCTGGGCTTCTTCCTGGGCCAGCAGCTTGCGGGCTTCACGGACTTCGACTTTCCGCTTCTTGCGACGCTTCGGCATCATGTTGCCGAGCATCTCCTGAATGTTGCCGAGCTGCCCCATCTGGTCGCCCATGCCGCCGCCGAGCATATCGAGCATGCCGGGCGCTTGGTCCTCCACATCGATCTCGACCATCTGATCTTCCATCTCTCCGCGCGCGAGGCGTTGACGCACCTCAAAGCGTTTTTGGCGGATCTCACTCGATTCCTGAGCGTTATCTTCTTGTTGAGTACCAGCATTCCCATTAAACAGCATTTCTAACGGGTTTTTGAAATTTTTGTTCTTCGACGGGTTGGGCACGAGGAGATCGACGAGACGATCTTCGGCCAGCCCTTTCGCTTGCTCCTGCACTTGCTCCATCTTCTCCGCCTTGACGATGCGAATCGCCGTTTCGACGAGGTCGCGGACCATCGATTCGACGTCGCGGCCGACATAGCCGACCTCGGTGAACTTGGTCGCTTCGACCTTGATGAACGGGGCACCGACCAGCCGGGCGAGGCGGCGGGCGATCTCCGTTTTGCCGACGCCGGTCGGGCCGATCATCAGGATGTTTTTCGGCGTGACTTCTTCGCGCATGTCCTCGGCGAGCAAGGAGCGGCGATAACGGTTGCGCAAAGCGACGGCGACCGCTTTTTTCGCGTTTTTCTGACCGACGATGTAGCGGTCCAGTTCTTCGACGATCCGGCGCGGGGTCAAATTGTTGTTCATGAGCTCTCCCCCTTGATTAGCTGATTTCTTCCACGATGATGTTGTGGTTGGTATAGACACAGATGTCCGCGGCGATGGTCAACGCCTCGTGGGCGATGTCGCGCGCGTTCATGTCCGTGTTTTTGACGAGGGCGCGACCGGCAGCCAAGGCAAAAGAGCCGCCGGACCCGATCGCCAGCACGCCGTCGTCCGGCTCGATCACTTCGCCGTTGCCCGAGACGAGCAACAGGTGGTCTTTGTTCATCACGATCAGCATCGCCTCGAGGTTGCGCATCATTTTGTTCATCCGCCATTCTTTGGCCAGTTCGACGGAAGCGCGGACGAGGTTGCCGTGGTATTCTTCCAGCTTGCCTTCGAATTTTTCAAACAGGGTAAATGCATCGGCGACCGACCCGGCAAACCCGGCGACCACTTCGCCCCGGTAGAGGCGACGGACTTTTTTCGCCCCGTTTTTCATCACCATGTTTTGCCCGAAGGTGACTTGGCCGTCACCGGCCATCGCGGAGTGCCCGTTGCGATGGACGGCAAAAATCGTGGTGGAGTGGAATTGGCTTTCGCTCATGCCTCTCTCTCCTCTCATAGCCCTGATCAGGCTCTTGGATGGGCTTTCGTATAGACTCGCTCCAATTGTTCGCGCGTGGTATGCGTGTAGATCTGCGTGGTGGACAGGGACACATGCCCGAGCAGTTCCTGCACGACGCGCAGGTCGGCCCCGTGGTCCAGCAGATGCGTGGCAAACGTATGGCGCAAGGTGTGCGGCGAGATCTTCTTGTCCCCCGCAATCTGTATTACGTATTTGTCGACGATGCGTCGCACGCTTCGATCGGTCAACCGCCCGCCAAAGCGATTGAGGAACAACGCCCGCGCGTCCTCCCCGTCTCCCTTAGCAAATAAAAGAGGGCGTGCCTCCGCCAAATAGCGCTTGAGCGAAGCGATCGCCGCGTTACCGATCAG
>DASTWJ010000161.1:0-2885 GCA_035776695.1 Bacilli bacterium | reverse complement strand
AGGAATATCGTAAAGGGAAGAGTACTGCCCTCAACCATTTTGACGAGAAACTGCTCAAGTTGAAGGACCTGATGAACACCGACTACGGACGCCAAATGGCGGAGGATCGCCACCGGGTGATGGTCGAGTTCTTGGCGCAGTTTCGGGAGGAATGGGAAGGGCGGCGTTAAGATTCTCAGTGATTCTCAATTGGATGTGACGCGCCTCACAGAAATAGGAACGGCGTGTCGGCTATACTGAGATCGTACCGCGGGTATACTACTTACGTATGACCGCTTCGAGATGAATTTGAATGGAGGTATTCCATATGTCTAACAAAGAAGAACTCCTTGCACGCGTACAAGAAGCTCTGGATAAAATTCGCCCGGGTCTGCAATCGGACGGCGGCGACGCTGAACTGGTGGACGTTGACGCAGAAACCGGCATCGCTTCGATCCGCATGACCGGCGCTTGCGGCGGTTGCCCGATGAGCACGATGACCCTGAAGATGGGCATCGAGCGCACCGTTCGCGCATCCGTCCCGGAAATCAAAGAAGTCGTCGCAGTTTAATTCGCACTTGCGATTCAGGAGGTAGAATCATCATGGCATCTGATGCAATTTTGAAAGTGACGGACGCAAACTTTGACGAGACGTTGCAAAACGCGGGCGACACCCCGATCCTCGTCGACTTTTGGGCGGAATGGTGCGGCCCGTGCAAAATGCTCGCACCGGTTCTCGACGACGTCGTAGCGGAAACCGCGGGCAAACTGACCGTCGGTAAGCTGAACATCGACGAAAACCAAGCGACCACGCAGAAATTTGGCGTGATGTCGATCCCGACCCTGCTCGTGTTCAAAAACGGCGAAGTGGTCAAGTCCCTCGTCGGCTACATGAGCAAGAAAGACATGCTCGACAAACTGGCGGACGTGCTGTAAGGCACTCGGTTACGAGTAGGAAGGAAGACCCGTGAGAAATCGCGGGTCTTTTTTGCGTTTTCTTGATAGGTCTGTTTGTGAAATAAGACCGTGCCGATATGCGACCTGAGAGGTCACAAGCGGGCACGGTCTTATTTTGCTAGATCGGTTGTTACAGTTGCTTGAACGCCTTGTAGATCGCTTGCACGGTCTCGGTGATGTCCTGATGCGAGTGGGCCGTGGAGACGAACCACGCTTCGTATTTGGACGGTGCCAAGAGGACGCCTTCGTTGAGCAGCAGGTGGAAGAGGCGTGCGAACTTCTCGCCGTCGGCCGCCTGTGCGTCGTCGTAGTTGCGGACGGGGCGATCGAGGAAGTACATCGCGAACGCGCCGCCGACGCGGTTGAGCGTGACTTTGTGCCCGTTCATCTGGGCAGCGTCGAGCAGGGCGTTGGCGAGGATCTCGCCGTACTCGCTCATCCGCTCGTAGGTGCCGGGCTTCTGCAGCTCTTCGAGGCAGGCGATCCCCGCCGCGATCGAAGCCGGATTGCCCGCCATCGTGCCCGCCTGATAGGCCGGGCCGAGCGGGGCGACCTGCTCCATGATCTCCTGACGACCGCCGTACGCGCCGATCGGCAGACCGCCGCCGATGATCTTGCCGAGCGCCGTCATGTCGGGCGTCACGCCGAGCATGTTCTGTGCGCCGCCGTACAGGAAGCGGAACGCCGTGATCACTTCGTCGTAGATCACCAGTGCGCCGTGGCTGTGGACGAGGTCGTTGACTCCTTGCAGGAAGCCCGGTTCCGGCGCGACGATCCCGAAGTTGCCGACGATCGGCTCGACGAGCACCGCCGCCGTCTGATCTCCCCACTTGTCCAGCGCTTCTTCCAGCGCGGTCAGGTCGTTAAAAGGCACGGTGATCACATCGTTGGCGATCGCTTGCGGAATCCCCGCCGAGTCCGGGATGCCAAGCGTCGACGGGCCGGAACCGGCCGCGACCAGCACGAGGTCGGAGTGACCGTGGTAGCAACCGGCGAACTTGATGATCTTCGTGCGGTTGGTGTAGGCGCGGGCGACGCGGATCGTCGTCATCACCGCTTCGGTGCCGGAGTTGACGAAGCGAACCTTCTCCAACGAGGGCATCGCCTGGTTCAGCATCGTCGCGAAGTCGATCTCGAGCTTGGTCGGGGTGCCGTAGAGCACGCCCGTCTCCGCAGCCCGAGAGATCGCTTGGGCGATGTGTTTGTTGCCGTGGCCGTGGATCAGCGGGCCGTATGCGGCGAGGTAGTCTATGTATCGGTTGCCGTCGACATCGTAGAAGTGAGCGCCTTCGCCGCGTTCCATAAACACGGGCGCACCGCCGCCGACCGCTTTAAACGCGCGGGACGGGGAGTTGACGCCGCCGACGATAACTTGCTTGGCCTGTTCGTAGTACTGTTCGGATGTTTGACGATTCAAGAGTCTTCTCCACCTTTCTCCTCCCTATGGTATCAAAAATTGGGGGCGACCGACATTCTTATTTTGGACGATCCGTATCTGTAGAAGAACCTTTTTAGGGGGAGGGGATTTGACTGTGCGACAGAAAAATTGGAAAAAAGTAGCGTTGATGACGGCACCCTTGCTTGTGGCGGGCTCGGTGTACGCGTTTGCGGCCGATGGCGGAGCGAGCCAAGCGGCGGCAGGCGCGGCGAGCCGGCAAGGAGCCGTCACGTATAACATATCCCAAGGGCAGCCGTTGACCCAAGCGGAGCTGCAAGAGCTGGCGGCGGTCAAACCGGCGCAACAGGAAGCGGACACCGCGGTCGATCTCGCGGTGCTCGACGAGCACAACCCGTTCGTCGTGCAGGAACCGACCCAACCGACGCAAGAGCAACAAAGGGCGGCGACGGCGGAGGAAGGGCGTCACAGCGACGCTTTTGACCTGTCGCTGGTGAAAAAATTGGAGTTGCAAACGCAGACCACTCTCGGCGAACTCAAGTTGGAGTTCACG
>DASTWJ010000160.1:0-10354 GCA_035776695.1 Bacilli bacterium | reverse complement strand
CCATCGACGTGTTGTGCGTCCGGGTGACGAATGCTTCTGACGACACCTCGTCGTCCACCGAGATCGGCTGCAGGAAGTCCACCGAGTCGGGCGGCAGGACGTGGCTGGCTTTGTATGTACGAGAATCGCGAACGTAGCGTTCTCCGGTCATGTCAGTTGTTCCCCCTTCTCTCATTTCACACCTTTAGTATAGGATAAAAGTCGGTTGCGAACTAGAGTCTAACAACAAACCAAAGCGGGGATTGAACTATTTGTTTACCGCATAAGCAGGGGGAATGGAGAGAAGCTAAAACGACAAGATTCGCAGATACAGGGAAGGGATGAGGTAAGAGATGGCCTCACATACTTTTCAAGACGTGATCAAGGCGCACGAGCAGCTCACGGCGACCAATATCGCCTATTGGACGCACAACACGTTTCTGACCTACCAGTGGTGGATCTTGGTGGGCGTGTTGGTCATACCGTGGGTCATCTGGTATTTCGTTCATGACAAATCGCGCAACCCAGAGCTGGTGCCCAAGGCGTTTCTCGTCATGATCATTGCCTCGCTGATGGACAGCATGGGCACAGAGTTGCACGCTTGGGGCTATCCGCATGAATTGCTGCCGTTGCTGCCGCGTGCCTTGGCGTTTGACTTGGGGTTGTTGCCGGTGATGTATATGCTACTCTGTCAATACTTTGTTACGATAAAACGGTTTTTGATCGCCACCTTGGTGATGGCGTTGTTTTTGGCGTTCGTCGGGGAGCCGATTACCATTGCGTTGAAGGTGTACAAGCCTTTTTTCTGGCGTCCGTATTACTCGTTTCCGATCTACTTTTTGTTGGCGGTCGTCATGCGCTGGATCACGGCCAAACTCGTGATCCCCGCCTCGATCCGACGTGATCCGTCGTAAAAGCCGAACCCTTCTCGCCCTCACCGCATACCTTGACGGAGAGACAAATTTCGATTGCGGAGGGGATGCAGGTGGCCTTCAATGTCACGTTCAACGCGATCAATGTCCAGTCGCTTCATACGACATCCAACATCGCAGTCGGAGAGAATTGCCAATTCGGTTGGAGTGCGCACAGCAAACGGGTACAAGGCAACCCCGGTTGGGGTACGTCAGTCAATACGAATATCCTCAACCTGATCTACGACAACGATGCGATCGACTCCCCGATGACCGACCCGGACGTTTACATCGGGGCGACCAATCAGCAGCTCTAGCGACTTTGTGTTGACGCCATGAAAAAACAAGGCATTCAGTTTCACAACATCCACGTGCAGACGATCAACGACTCCTCCGGCATCTTCGTCGGCTCCAACGTCGCCTACGGCTGGAGCGCTCACAGCAAACGCAATGTGGGGCAGGTTACGCAAGGGTCGAAGAACAAAGGGGCGAAGAGGACGTATAACGTCGTGATCGACAATGATGTGATCGATGCCCCGATTGATGATCGGGATCGGATGTCGAGCAGGGGGTACGTTGGTGGATAGGAAAAAGCACTCTGAATCAGGTGAGAGTGCTTTTTTGCTTAGGAGCATTTTATGTTGAGATTGCCCTCTTTTTCATACGAGGGCGAGAGATTCGAGGGTGACCACGATCAGGAAGAGAAGAAACTGCGGGACGGTGATTTTAAAAAGTTCCCTGTGACGAGAGAAGGCGATGACCATAAATCCGAGAATATTGAGCAGGATAATGCCTAACGGAAAGTAGACGGCGATGCCTTGAAGTGTGATGACGCTGGTGGCGTTTAGGATGTTGATGAGGCCAACGGCAAAGAGCAGCAGGCCGCCTTGTAGCGACATCACGCGATAAGCCCCGAGTAGGATCGAGTCGTCAGTTGCTTGTTTGAGGAGGGGGACTTGCATTTTCTCTCCGTAGGCAACGTGCAGGATGCTGAGGAGAACGAGCATAATACCGGCTGTGAGTTCCATGTAATGGCCTCCCTTATAGGTGAGTAAAATCAGTAGTTGAGAAATATTTTACATCAATTCCCTCAAACTTCCTAGCTTAAATCCGCCTACAAACACAAACACCCGATCAATCACATGGATTCATCGGGTGAGATGGAAAATTGTATGATAGCCAATTGTTACAAACCCTTGCCCATCCGCGCTTAACTAATCTTCGCCTCAATCCGCAGCTTATCCGCCACCATCGCGATAAACTCGGAGTTCGTCGGTTTCGCCTTGCCTACATTCACCGTGTTCCCAAACAGCGAGCGGATGTCTGCGAAGCAAGGCGTAGCAAGCGTTGAGAGGCGTTTCCACTCGTCAAAGTGCGCTGCCATGTGCGAGAACTATCGTGTAATTATCGCCCCACTTTTTGGGCGTGTTTATCGCTACCACACGAAAATGTTTATTGCGCTGGAAGGAGTACATTCGATGAAGAAATTCGAGTTCATGTCGCGGCCACATCCCGCACGCCGCATAGAGATCGAGGAGGCAATCACGCTGTTCCTCAACGCCAAGAAAGTCGAGAGAAGGTCGGAACGGACGATCAAAACTTATCGGGGCGAGTTGACGCGGTTTGCGAAATGGTTCAACGAAAACGGTCACGAGAACCTCGAACGGCAGACGCTTGAGGCGTATATCAGCTATCTAACATATGACAAAAGCAAGTGGGACGACCATCCTACGAATCCGGTCGGCGGAAAAGGGCTCTCGGCGCGAACCGTCAATAATACGATCCGTTGCCTGAAAATCTTCCTGAACCATCTGGTAGCCGAGCGTTATCTTACGGTGAATCCGATTGAAGGGTTAGAGTACCAACCGATGGAGGACAAGCAGTTCGAGGTGTTCTCTAAGGAGCAGGTCAAGGCGCTTCTAGCCGCACCTAACAAGCGGATGTATCCCGGCTACCGTGACTACGTGATGATGCTCGTCTTGCTCGACACTGGACTGCGGATCGGCGAGATGACCTCGTTAAAGGTGTCGGACGTGGATTTTGTACTGCGGCAGATCACGGTGCGATGGGAAATATCTAAGACGAATCGGACGCGGATCATTCCCATTTCGGAAACAACGGCGAAGGAACTGCACGGCCTCATCGAGTTTTGCGGACTTGAGGTGGACGACTACCTGTGGCTTACACAATTCGGGGAGCGCTATCTAGGCGACCAGTTCGCTAAAATGTTGAAGAAATATGGGGAGCGTGCGGGGATCGTGGGAGTTAGAGTTTCGCCGCATACGTTTAGACATACGTTCGCGACGATGTACTTATTGAATGGTGGAGACACTTTTTCGCTGCAGAAGATTTTAGGTCACACAACAATGGATATGGTGGCTGTTTATGTGAGATTGACCAATAGCAATATTCAAGATCAGCACGTGAAGTACAGTCCTGTCTCGAACATTCAACCACGAGGGCGAAGTAAAGGTGCTATTCGTTTCAAATAGAGCAAAAGAGCAAGAAAACAAAAATAATAAAACTGATAATGTACAACACTTGAACAAAAATATATAATATAGTAATTGATCGGAGGTGATATTTATGTTGTATCGAACTGTCGAATCGAGTAACCTTATGTCCGTTGCTTATGATGTGGATTCGAGAACTCTCGGGATCAAATTTAAGGGGAACACTGAGTACCATTACTACAATGTTCCCGAGAGTGTTTACCGTGGGCTAATGCGAGCTCCGTCACATGGTAGCTACCACGCTGCGTACATTAAGAACGTGTACGATTACCGTCGCATCCGTTAATCCTTAACGACGAAAATAACTACGGGGCCAGTATCTTGCACTAAGTTATTTCCAGTCGTAATGGTGTAGGACTCGTAAGGAGGAATTGATGCCGACTGAACTCCTTGTCGTAATTTCAGTTCCTCCACGAGTTCCACTGTCGAAAATTGATCGATTCCAGTTCTCTGTCCATAAGTAATCATTTCTTTACCGCCTCCTTGTTTAATTGTTGCCCCAAATTCCGCTTCTAAAACACCCTCCTCTTTCACAATAACCACCCTCTCCTTTGAAAACCCCGCCACACCGTTTAGGGCGTGACAGGGCGAATGTTTTATCGTACACGGCGAATCGAGTCGAGAAGTTCGTTCACGTTGTCCGCTTTGACGTGGATCGGGCCGTGGATGTGCGTCGAATTGTCTGTCGTCGAGGATTTCGAGGTCGTCGCGCTGTTGTATACGTTCGTCAGCGAATTGGAAACGCTGTTGCCGACCAAGCCGCGCCCCAACGTGTCCGTCATCACAGCGTTCAACTGCGCCAGCGTGCCGTGATTCACGACTTTGCTGATAACGTCGAGAATAGAGCCGGTCACACCGCCAAGCACCGGTGACGTGCTGGACGGCTTGGACGACGAGGAGCCGCTATTCACACCGCCGCCAATCGTTCCTGCGGACGGAAGCGAAAGGTTGCCTGCCGCCATGATCTCCGCCTGAGCGCGTTTGTACTCCGCGACCATCTCCGACGTGTAGGAGTGAACCTGTTCGAGTGCCTTCTCCATCCCGTTTTTCTGAATCTCTTGCGCGAGGTCGGCGGTCACTTGCTCCTCGTCAAGACGCGCTTTCCAGAACGCCTCCCGTGCGGCCATCTCGCGATCCTGCTGCGCTCTCAGGTCAGCGAGGTCAGCCTCGTATTGGGCGCGGAGACGGCGACGGCGTTCCTGCTCCTCCATCTCGGCGATACGCGCCTTTTCGTCCTTCACCTGTTGGTCGATCTGGTTCAGCTTGGCGAGGTCGGCGACACGACGCTTGACGAGATTGCCGCTTGCGTCACGTTCGATGATCTCGAATCGCTTATCAGCGGCGACTTTGGCGCGGTCGGCTTCCAGTTCCCCAAGTTTGGCGCGTTCCTGCTCGATTTGGCGCAGGTAGTCTTGCCTCGCCGCCTCTGCGTCAAGCGCGTCCAACTTCGCCCGGATTGCGTCCTGCTCCGCTTTCTGACGGTCGCGCAGACGGTCGATGTCCTGCGTCCGTTCGAATTCCAGCGCGGCACGGTATTCCTGCTGCATCACCGACAACAGGTTCCGTTTGGCGTTCGCCAGTTCCTCGGTTGCTCGCGCCTCATCCTCCGTCGTGTAGCGTCCCTTGCGTGAGGCTACGCGGTTCCACGCGTCATAGACCGCCTTGGCGACCTCGATGCTCGATTCACCCGTGCCCCGCATCCGCTTCGTCTCGGCGGTGATCCAACTTTCAGACGATGCGAAGTCGTCCGATTGCGCTTGGTGTTGCGCCGCTCGGATGCGGTCTTGAATGTCCCAGCGAGTTTGGTACTCGTTCGCAAGGAAGGCGGTGTGCTCACGCTGAATCGCTTGTAGGCGTTGGACATAGGCCGCGTCGTCAATCTCGCCTTGGTCGTATGCGCGTTGGGCGAATGCTGCCGCCTTCTCGACAGCTTCGCGTTCAGCGTTGTACGCCTCCTGCGCCAAGTCTGCCGCCGACTTACCCTTCGCCTTCTTGTCGCCGCCGGTGTCGTAGGGGTCGTATTCTACGCCGCCGCTCAGGTTCGGCGCGTTGATCGAATAGTCGCCGTTAGCCATCCGTGCGAGGTCGTCCTCCATCTGACCAATCAGCCCGGTCAGGCGGTTGACCTCCTCCTGCTTCTCAGACGCATTTTCGAGCATCTTGTCCACGTTCATGCCTTTGTGAAGCAGGATTTCGTTCTCGACGCTCAAGTCTTTCCCGTTCCCGATCTGCGCCGCTTCCATCGCTCGTTTGTACGAGTTTGCGCGGGCAACGTTATCCCGGATGATCGCCTCGGTTGCGGACTTGCTTGCCTTCGTCTCCGCGAGCATCGCCTCCATGCGCTTGCTGACGCTATCCTGCAGCGTCGTCAGGAGCGACTTCTCCGCCGTGACGCGCTCTTGCGCGATGCCGAGGTTTTGAATGTTCGCCTTGCCCTCCGCGTCGATTTGAACGATGAGCGAGGGATACATCTGACGCAACTCGTCCGCGACTTGGCGGAGTTCAGCGGTGCTTTCCGCGTTCCGCGACTGTGTGCCGGTCAGTTCGCCGTACCGCTTGATGAGTTCCTCGGCGCGGTCAATTTTCACCTTGTCGGCGATCGCTTTCTGCGCGTCAGCTTGAATCGACTCGTACTGCGCGAACACGGATTTTTTGACTTCCGCATTCAGCGATTCGAGCGTCTGACGTGCTCGTTCCGGCTCGACACCAAACTCTTTTAGCGCTTCCTTCGCGTCGTAGAGCGCCTTTGAGTATTCCGTCAGCTTGTCCTCGCCGAGTGCCTTCGCAAGCCCGCCGCCGATCTCGTCGGTGACGCTCTTCCCCGCAAGTTGCCCCGCGTCCGACTTCGCGTATTGGATGCGCTTCTGCAAGTCCTCGTACTTCGACAGCGCTTCCTCGTATGTCGCGACCAGCGTTTTGAGTTCGTCGGCGCGGCCCTGCAAGCTGTCCACGTCCGCCGCCGTGCGTTGAAGCGGATTCTTTGCGAGTTCAGCGCTGAGTTCGCGGTGCGCTTCCGCCACCTTTCGAACCTCGGCGTCAACGCGGGCGGCTTCTTGGCGGTATGCGACGTATAGCGAAGTGCCGAGACTCAGCGCGAGTCCGACCGGCCCCAACCAGCGTGCTACCCCCGCGAAAGCACCCGACAGACCGCCCATACCGTATGTTGCGGCCGTCAGCTTCGCCGCTTTTTGAAGTCCGCGCAGGACAAGCGTGAGGCCGACGAACGTAGCGGTCATTGTCGCGCCGGAAGTCAGGAGATGCTTCGTGTTCTCGTTCATCGACTGAAAATCGCCGAGCAGAGCCGCGATACCGTCCGCGACCATACGAACGGCAGGCGCGAATTCGTCTCCGAGCATCTTGCTCGCGTTGTCCACCTGTACGCCGAGTTTGTCGAGTGAGCCTTGGAGCGTGTCGAGTTGCCCCTGCGCGATCTCCGCTGCGGTGGTGTCTTGGAGTTGCGCTTTGAAATCGGAGACTGCCTTTGCGCCTTTGTCAAAGAAGATCGCGGCGGCCCTTTGGGCATCGTCACCAAACATCTGTTTGAAGACACCGACGCGAGCCTCGGCGGTCAAACCGGAAAACTTGTCCTGCAAGATCGCGACAATCTGGGCGAGGCTTTTCAAGTGACCCTCTTGCGTCATGAACACGTTTGAGTTGTCGGCGGTGATGAGTCCGAACTCTTTGAAAAGTTCGATGTTCTCTTTCGTGGACGGGATCAGGTTGTTGAGGAACACCCGGAAGCCTGTGCCCGCGTCGCTCGCCTGTTGACCCGCGTTTGTTAAAACGCCGATCGCAGCCGACAGGTCTTCGATTTTCATACCCTCCGCCGCCGCGACAGACGCCGCGTTACCGAACGCAAGCTGGAAGCCGCGCAAGTCGGTCGCCGACAGATTGACGGCGTTGGTGACGAGGTTCGCCGAGTCCTTGATTTTCGCCGCCATTTCGGGATAGACGTTACCAATCGCGGAGAGCAGTTCGGCGGAAATGTCTGCTGACTCACTCGTCGCGGCGGACAACGCTGTGACCGCTTCAATGCCGCCGTTAAGCGCCGCCTCGATAGAGCCGCCCGCCTTAACGTAGTTGGTCGCCGCCGTGACGATTTCCGTTGACGAACGGCCATAGGTGGCGGATGCGCGATTTGCTGCGTCAGCAAACGCCTCCATCTGCGCCTGCGTCGCTTTAGTGACGACTTGGAAGTTTTTGAGCGCGGCCTCGAACTTCTTCGACTCGTTGACGAACTTCGCGACAGAGGCGGCAATCGCCAGCATGGCGGCTGTTCCGCCTTTTTCGAGCAGTCCAAAGTCGCCCCGCAGTTGGGTCAGGTCGCGTTGTGCGCGGTCGATCTCAGAGCGCCATTGCCGGGAGTTCAGGATTAGTCGTGCGGTAATGTCTCGAACACTTGCCAAATGAAATTCCCCCTCGTTTTCTCCTCAATTAAAAAAGCGCCGAGCGAGTGCCCGACGCTATTGCGTGTGGTTGGCTATGCGATTTCTTTCTCGTACAACACGACTCGATCTCGCGGGTTCCGCACCAACAAAACCACCTCTTGCCCGACTTCAAGCGGACGTAGGTATCGCGGAATCAACAGGCCGGACGTTGTCGTGCTTGCACCG
This sequence comes from Bacilli bacterium, assembly GCA_035776695.1. Taxonomy (GTDB): domain Bacteria; phylum Bacillota; class Bacilli; order Tumebacillales; family Tumebacillaceae; genus Tumebacillus. The sequence goes on along the minus strand of DASTWJ010000160.1, from coordinate 2,338 downwards.
TTTACATATGCCTCACATCGTGTGCCATCCGCCGAGACCGAGGCGACTTTCGCGTCAGCCGTGCGGGGAATGCCGTTAGCCTCGCGAATCCATTCATCAAACCATTTCTTGACGCGGGCGCGGACTTCGCCCCAGAACAGGTCGAATTTCACCGCTACAACACCTCCTGCTCGCCGAACAGCATCGCGCGACTTGTCCCAGCCACGAAATAAAGCCAGCGGACACGCTCGAAAATGTCAGCGTCTACAGCGCGGTATTTCTCCATCGACGCTTCCGATGCGGGAACGTCCTCATTCGCTGCGTGCTCGATCGCTTGGACGGCGTGACCGATCGCTTCCATCTGCAACGTCACAACTTCTTCGATGAACTCTTTCAGCGCGGTCGGCGGCGCGGTCGAGAACGTCATATTGGCGAGCGTTGCAAGAATCTCAGCGCCCCGTTCGGACAGGTTGGCGAGTCTTGCGACCGCGTCGGAACCGTCCTCGTCCTCTTTGAATTCGTGGCAGGCGTGAACATACTCGTCGACGCGCTCCCATTCGCCTAAAAGTTTTTTCATATCGCACTTGTATGCGTTGATCTCCATGTGCGTTCCTCCTCGAAATGAAAAAGAGACGCCCGTGAGCGCCTCCTCCGATTTTAGATTTATCTACCCCGAGTCAAAATTGCTACTCAGATTTCTTCGGGGCTTGATACGACCCCGGCAAAGGGGTGGGTTGGGGGTCAGCAAAAAACGGGAACGTGCGAGCCGTTTTTGTGTCCGCTAAGTGAAGGTTAGTGGACACTATCTCGCTGTTGAACCGGCACACTCCCGAGTTTTTCGCGGACTTGCGCGGCGGCGTTGCACCCGATGTTTCATACGATTTCGTACACCGAGCGAACATGCCGCCACTCCGCGCCGCTCCTACGATCACAGGCGTTTCACCTGACGAAACGAGCGTCGGACTATCGCTTGCCCATCGCGGCGATCTCGTTCAGCGCCTTGTCCATCTCATCCTCCGTCATCGTGCGCGGCTTGTCGGCTGCAACCGTCTCCGTGACAACGTGATCCTTCAACAGCCCGAATCGACGGGCGTACAGGTCGAGCGCCTTCACGGACGGGATACCATTGTTACCGCCCCGCATCGCTTTGACCAGCAACGCGTTGAACTCGGAACGGATCGCCTGCAAGTCCATGTCCGTCAGCACGTTCATATACTCGACGAACTCCGGCTTGCGGAGCCATTCGAACAGCGTCGAACGTGAGATACCGACCGCCTCGGCGATCTGGTCGCGGGTCTTCTTCTTTCCCCCATCGCCAGCGTCCCATTCATTTTGAACGAGGATTGCGGCTGCCTTGATCTGTTGCGGCGACAACTGACGTTCAAGGTCGCGCTTGCGTCGTGCTTCACTCATCTGCGTTCACCTCCTTTCGGATGCGGTTGGTCGGTGCATCGTCATGCGACTTGGAACAACGGATTGCGTCGGCGAGGATAGCGACATGCTCGACGAATCGGCGCGTCTTGTGTTCCGCCTCGTCTTCGTCTTCCAACCGGTCAAACTCCGCTACCTGACGCATCAGAAGAAGCGCGAATGCCCCCGCAACGCTGGCGAAGAATGCTGCCGAATCAACCAACTGCTCCGCAACGGAACGATAGTGGTCGAAGTCTACGAGGTCAGGCGGCAAGGTGTAGCGGCCAGAGCGGTAAACCTGCGCCACTTTCGCGAGGATCGGCGCGAGCGGTTCCAGTTCGGACAGGAGTGCTTTCGCCTCTTCGAGAGTGTAAGTCGGTTCGACTTCAACGAACGGGCCGTGCTGCTCGTTCAACTCGGCGAGGCGTTGTTTCAATTCATCGGTCAAAAAATCACCTCCAAGTGAAAGACGCCCGCTTATGCGGACGCCTCGTTTTCAGAATCAGTGGGCGGGTTGAGTCGTGCCTCGATCGCTTCGGGGTTGTTCAGGATGCCAGCCACGTTCGGCCCGAATTGATTGCGGATGTTCTCCTGAACGATACCGTCAAACAGGCTCCACGACTTGGACGACTCGACGAATACCAGCGCCTTTTGAGCCTCCACCTGTTCAGGCGTGTAAAAGCGAGTACGGAGCGATTCAACCTCGCGGGCAATCGCCTGTCGCTGTTCCGGCTTCATGTTGCCGGTGATCGGCGCGAGGACGGATGCCAAGTCGTCGCGAAGCATTTCTGCGAGGTACGGGTGCGACGTGCTGCGGGCGAGTTCGGCGACCTTGTCGGCGGCGGTGTTCGGATTCAGACTGAGCAGGATGTCGGCTTTCAAGTCCGCGATGGAACGGCGGTAGCGGTCGACGGTCAAGTCGTCCGGCTTCTCAGTCGCCACGTCAAGA
>DASTWJ010000159.1:0-3221 GCA_035776695.1 Bacilli bacterium | reverse complement strand
AGCACAATATGCAATGCTACACACCCCTTTATCACAGTAGCGGACCACAAAGGGGACCCTATTAAGTAAGAATACAAAAAGGAACTGTTCACCGCAAGTGAATGAACAGTTCCTGTGACATGATTACGAAATTTGTTTAATTTCGAGAAGTGTAACAATTTCAGGTTCGGCCGCTTGCGACTCCCGTTTGACCGCTTCCAATTCCTCGATCGGAATCGCGAAAAACGCCTCCACACACCGCGGGCAGAACTGCCGCCCCACGTGGCGTCTGATCTCCTCGCGGGCATGCTCCGCCGATTGCGCCTTGCGATACGGCCGATCGGACGTGATCGCATCGAACGTGTCGGCGATGGCGAAGATGCGGGCGAGCAACGGCACCGACTCCCCTTGCAACCGCTGCGGGTAGCCTCCTCCGTCGAAGCGCTCGTGATGATAGAGCACGACATCCAACCCGCTGTCCAGAAAGTCGAGGTCCTGCACCATTTGATACCCGATCTGCGGGTGCTGCTTCATCATCCCCCACTCCTCATCGCTCAACGGCCCGGACTTCTGCAACACGGCGTCCGGCACGGCGATCTTGCCGATGTCATGGAGCAGCGCGCCCCATTCGAGCTGTTGCAACGTGTCCGCCTCGAGTTCCATCCGCCGTCCGATCAGCAGCGAATACTGGACGACGCGGCGCGAGTGCCCGTTTGTCTCGTTGTCTTTGGCCGCCACCGCACGCGCGAGGGCGTTTAACGTTCCATAGGTGGTTCGCAACCGGCGATCGGCGATGTCTTGTTGCAGGCGATAGAGCCCGACGCCCAGCAACAAGCCGACACCGCCCTGCAGCGCCAGCATCCAGATCAGCCGAGATGGCTCGACCTGTTCGTAGAGATTCCATTCCAACAGCCCGGCCAAAACCCCGACCGCAACTCCTCCGATCCCGTAGATGCTGCGCTTGTTCGCCATGTTGCGTCCCTCCTCTCTCGTTCCGCGCTATTTCTTCCACCTGTTCTTTTCGCGGCAACGTCGAGGAATTCCTTCCATTGTCGAAAAATTTCATTAATTAGTCGGGAATCTGATACAACTCGTATTGTGTACGCGAAGTAAACGCATAGCTATCCTGATAGGTCCAATAGCGACGATGGGATGCGACCGTATGCGCGTTGACCAACGGGTACCCGTAGTAATCGAAACCGACGACGACCGTGTTGTGCTGCCAGCGATTATCCCCGTCCCAGTCATAGCAGATGATGTCACCGACCTTCAACTGGCGCGGGTCGCTGAGCGCCTGCGCGTTCATGTAGCGAGACAGGGCGTTACGCAACGAATGGGCGACCGTCCACGAGTAGCTCCAGCCGTTGTTCGCGTTGCGGTACCACCAGCCTTTCGAGCGCGACGAAGAAGGCACCATCGGGATGCCGCCCGCGTGGAGCACTTGCGAGACGAAGTTGGTGCAGTCGTTGTCGGGCATCCGCTTGTAGGCGGGGTTGAAGCCGTCCCACCACAACTCGGCGTATTTGTAGGCGGCGACGCGGTTGTAGCGCCCTCTCGTCTCCTGCAAGACGCGCAGGTCAGCCTCTTCCTCCGCTGACAAGTCGGGTAGTTCCGGCACCGCCTCGCGCTCTTGCCAGCTCGCCTTTTCATACGGGCTTTCGTCGCGGATCACCCGCCACGTGTCACCAAACGGCATCAGCGTCAGCCGGTGCCGGTTGCGGCGGGTCTCATGCTCGATCCGATCCCCTTGCTCGTAATAAAAACGCACCGTTTCCACCGCATCGACCAGCGCCAACTCGCCTTCGGGATGCCACGCGGTCGAGGTGATCTGCAGGTTGGTCTTCGCCTTGCGGTATCTGACATCCTCGCGGCGGCGCACCGCCTCGCGCAACGCTCGCACTTCCAGAAAGGAATGACAGTCGGCCGGTGTACCGGCGAGAAAATGCAGCAACGTGTTCTCATCGGCCGTCAGCCAGGCTCTGTTTTTTTCCCTGAAAAAATCTTCCACCGTCTTCAGCCAATCGCGTCTGTACACGTGGCCACGCTCCTTTCGCATAAGGCCGGCTGTTTTATCTCATCATCAAGATATATGCAGAGCCGGATGCAAAAAGGCTTTTCGTGAACTTTTTCTCATGGTATACTATATCGTGAAACGGGGTTTCATCTAATGAAACGGCAAAGGCCAGAGAGGTTGTGAGACTGCATGGCTGCTGAGAACGACAAAGGAACGGTGCGCGCCGTCGAACGGGCGCTGGACATTCTGTTGTGCTTCTCCGGAACGGAAACGGAGCTGGGGTTGTCCGATATCTCCAAGAAGATCGGCTTGCACAAAAGCACGGTACATCGGCTGTTGGCTTCCTTGGAAAGCAAGGGCTTCATCAGGCGGCACCACCCGACGGACAAATACCGATTGGGGTGGAGCGTGCTCGAGTTGGTCAGCAACGTGTACCAGTCGGATGACCTCTCGTCGATCGTTTTGCCGGAGATGACCCGACTGCGCGATCTGTTGGGAGAGACGATTTCGCTGTACATCCGCTCAGGGCTTGAGCGTGTCCGGATTCAGGCGGTGGAATCGAATCAACCGGTGCGCCGCGTGGCGAACATTGGGAAGCGTCTTCCCTTGTATGTCGGCGCATCGGGCAAAGTGTTGCTGGCGTTTGCGGAGGAATCGTTGGACGACTATTGGGAGATCGCCAACGTGCCGGCGGAGATCGACCGCGAAGAATTTGCCGAGCAGATTCGAGAGATTCGCGACAAGGGCTATGCCATCTCCATCGAGGAGCGGGAGTTGGGCGCGGCGGCCGTATCGGCCCCGATCCTCTCGCGTTCCGGCAAGTTGGTGGCCGCCTTGTCGATCTCCGGTCCCGTCGATCGTTTCACCGAGGAAGCGGTCGAGCGGTTCGCCATCTCCGTCAAACAGTCGGCGCACATTTTGACCAAGATGTTCGCACGGTAAATGTTGCGTGGCGTACATCGTCTGCGTTTGGCTCACACTAAGGAGCAGAACACACCAGATTTACGCGAGACGATACTACTTATAGACATATAGGAGTGGAAGTTATGGAGAAAAGAACTGTAGTCGTTATGGAAGGCGACCAAACCGGTCAAGAACTGCTCGAAGAGGGCCTGCGCGTCCTCGACCCGTCGATCACCGGCGTGGACATCGAATTCAAGCGGTATGACCTGTCGCTGGAAAACCGTCGGGCCACCAACAACCAAGTCGTACATGAAGCAGCGGCTGC
>DASTWJ010000158.1:0-33231 GCA_035776695.1 Bacilli bacterium | reverse complement strand
CTTGGGGAGGAGCTTCTGAACGATCTGTGCGTCCATCGCCGCTTCAAACCGCCATTCTGCTCCTCCCAGCCCTTCATGGAAGCCGACGAACCTCGCGATCTCCTTCGCGACACGGAAGCCGTATTCGGCATTGTGGCGTTTCAGGAGTTGGAAGAGGAGCAGGAGTTCTTCTTTCATCCGAGTCCGCGTCTCCTCCGATGCCTCAACACCTGTGCGCACCGCCCGCATCCACTCCTCGCCGTACTCAGCCCCCGCTCCCCACAGTTGCTCCAAACGCACCTCCGACGGCGCTTCTAAAAAGGAGACCATCTCCTCCAACTCCACCGCAAACTCAATCACGTTTGCTCGGTCTAACACTTTGGGCGAGAACATATAGGTCGTTTCATCCACATTGACCGTGCCGATGACAAACAGGTTGTCCGGCCAACGGTCGATCTTCGGCGGCACTCCGTCTCGCGGTTCTGGGTCGTTGTGCAGGAAGATCGGCTCCTGCGACTCGATGGCTGAGAGGATGTCCGCGAAGTATCGTTCGACGTGGGAGAGATTCATTTCATCCAAGATGAGAAAATACGGCGCTCGGGGATTTTGCTTGGCACGGAGAATCAAGTCCAACGCAGGCGTTTTCACATATCTCTGCGGATGCAAGGCATCCGGGTAGCCCAAGATCGGATCACGGCTCGTCCAGTCGGAGCCGACAGAGAGGAGTTCGACTTGGCCGGGCTGTTGTCCATCCGCATCCACTTCCCCTTGCCTAGCATCAATCAGCGCAAAAGCCGCTACCTTCAACGGGGCGTGAAATGAGCTTTGGATGCTGGAATAGGAGTTGTGATCTTTGATCACTTGGCGAATTTCATCGGACGACATGTTTCGCGAAAACTCATGTGTCACGATGGCATCTGCCCACTCCCGTATCAAGACACGAGGCATGATGACCAGCTTGGTTTCCCCTTTGTACGTGTAAGTGGCTTCCACCGCTCGTGAGTCGGCGGCGTGTACTACATACTGAGAATCACCGATCGGCCTCCCCACCTGAAAAGGGTCGATGACTTGCCTTCCCCCTTGGAACCAATGCGCCAGAGCTTGGGCCAATTTTGTTTTTCCCGAACCGGACAAGCCGGACAGGATCGCGAACGGCTTGCTCATACAACTTGCCAGAAATCGTGTGACCAAATCGGTATCATAAGCCAATCCTGCCGCTCGCAAGTCTGCTTCAAACTGCACGCGCAGAGTTGGCAAATTGACAGGTGTTTCATGTAGCACAGGAACAGTCATGATGAGCCTCCTTCAACCGAGGGAGTTATGCTCTAATTATAGCAATCATTTCCTGTTCATAACGCATAAAAAAAGAACCTTCGCCGCAAACACGCAAGGTTCTTCCGTTTCATGCCGCATATCCTACATCACCCACCCCTTCAAAACCTCCCCCAACCTCATCCATCTCCTTAACTCAATCCCTGCCGTCTTGACGTCCCCACGCTTGTCCACAAACACCAAATGCGCCTGCGCACCCTCTTCCCCTGCCAGAAACATCATCTCCCCGGCCTCATACACCACCGCCACATGATCCTCCAACCCGAACCCCCACGTCCCGGCCAGCTTCACTTGCTCACGAAACGCTTCCGCACGGTTGTCATAATTAAAATGCGTACACACCCGCCCCGCCGCAAACCCATACCCGTCCACCGACAGCACCACCGGCTCGCCTTCGACCTGCTCCGCACTCAACCCGTGCTCGAACCACAAGTTCGCCCCCGCGCTAAAGCCCGCGAGCAACGAACCTTTTTCGTAAGCCTTTCGCAACAACTCCCAGACGCCATGCCGTTTGAGCTCGTCCACCAAGCGCAGCGTACTGCCGCCTCCGACATAGATCAGATCGGCGTGCAGCAACTTCTCCTCCACATCCGCCGCCGTGCTCTCCGCTGTCAGCCGCAACACCTCCGTCGCCAAGCCGAACTCCTGCTGGTAAAACGCCTGAAACGCCTCATACTGCTGCGCCTGCGACTCCTCCTCCGCCGCTTGCGGCAGGTACACGATCCGCGGGCGTTCCACCCCTTGCAGTTGCTCCACGATCCACCGTTCAATCTGCGGCGAGAAACCGCCTCCGTTTACTCCGCCGCCGATGCCGATCAACTTGCCCATACAGGTCTGCCTCCTTCGTCTTCACACACGAACTCATGAAACCACCATACCAGAAGATCCACTCGTTTGGAAAAGATAATCTGCCCCCCTCCCCCCATCGGTCTGTTCCCCTCACCCCCTCCATAAATATGAAGCAGGGAGGGGATGGAACATTGTGGAAGACGCTAAAAAGAAGCCTGTCCGTTCTGCTGATGACCGCCTTATGCGTTACGACGAGTACATCCCCGGTGGCGGCTGCGACCACGCGGATTTCGGGTGTGCCGATCTACGGCCAGTACCCGGAGCTGCCCTCCGGCTGTGAGGCGACCGCCGTGTCGATGGTCATGCGCTGGGCCGGTTCTGACGCGACCAAAGTCGATGTCGCCAACGCGATGCCTCGCGAACCGCTGCCCTATTGGCAGGACGGCAAGATGGTCGGCGGCGACCCGTTTCAGGGCTTCGTCGGGGACCCGTATGCGGAACACGGCGCATTCGGCATCTTCGCCAAGCCGATGGTCGCCGTCGTCAACAAGTTCCTGCCGGGGCGTGGGAAGGATTTGACGGGAAGTGATTTCTCCGACCTGTTGGCGGTGGTCGATTCGGGGCGGCCGGTGGCGGCGTGGGTGACGAATTATTTGCAAGAGCCGGTGAACAACGCCAACTGGACGACGGCACAAGGGCGGTCGATCTCCTGGCACACGCCGGAGCATGTGATGACGATCGTCGGCTACAACGACACCCAGATGATCATCAACGACGCCGCGACAGGCACCGTGCGTACCTACTCACGCCAACGTTTTCAATACGTGTGGGAAAAGATGGGCCGCCAAGCGCTGACCGTCACGGCGGCGCAGGCGCATTATCAGGTGTACCAATACAACACCCTGCTCCGTGAGTTCCCGACACTTCAGGAGAGCATCGCCTATGCCAAGCGGTGGGATCATGCGTCCGTCGTGGAGATGGCGAACGGACAGTGGAAGTGGGACAATTGGCCGAGTTTGGTGTATCAACGGGATCATTTTCTGCAGGCGTTTTCCAGTCGGGTGGAGGCGATTGCTTATGCAAGGCAGTGGGATCATGCGAAGGTGGTCGACCAAAAGAGCTACGGCATCGTCTGGAGCAACTGGCCGCTGACCGTCTTCCTAAACGGCGTGGAGCAGCAGTATGACCAGCCGCCTATCAACGATCACGGGCGTGTGCTGGTGCCGTTGCGCGGGATCGCGGAGAAGATCGGCGGGGACGTCGGCTGGGACGGTGCGACCCAGACCGTGAGCATCGCGCAGGGCGGGCATGTGATCACGTTGCAGATCGGCTCGCCGTTGGCGTTTGTCGATGGGAAGCAGGTGCAGTTGGATGTGCCTGCGAAGATCATCAACTCGCGGACGATGGTGCCGGTGCGGTTCATCTCGGAGTCGTTCGGGGCTATCGTGAAGTGGGATGGGATGTTGCAGAGTGTGTATATTACGGTGGGGAAGTCCTAGAAACGAAGGAGCAAAACAAGTATCTATTCCCCTATGGTAAAATAATGTAACCACTACATTCCAGTAACTTAAAGGAGGTCATCTCATCCCCTTTTTACGCAATCGCTACGTGTTCCTGATCGTTCTCTGTCTCCTTTTCCTAGGAACTCTTTCCTACCAGCTCCATCTCAATCAACAACTGAAGATCGAACGGCAAAAACTGCCCGCCCAAGCCTATGACTCTTTGCATGAAACCGCCGTGCAAGCTCAATCGCTGGATGAGCGGTGGGGCGAGCTTTCCACACAGGAGCAAGCGCGCGCCTTACGCGAATTCTATCCCGTCCTGATGCAAACACAGACCGACTTTCTAAAGCTTGGGAGTCAGTATCTCGATACGGTGCCGGATGCCATTGTTCGATGGCGATTTGCCTCCAGACTGTTTAGCCTCTATGGGTACACGGTAAAAAGTTGGCGACACAACCTCGAAGCTGGGAACAAAGAAGAAGTCCCCGACGGGAAGAAGATCCACCTGCTAGCTGAGGATTTGCACGTGTTGGAAACCCGCATCGACCGGGACTTCCTGATGGAAGCTCCCTACACGGAGGTCTATGAACGCTGGCTCAAGACGGCCAGACAACAGCTCCAACTGACAGAAGTAACCCGCGTGTACAACATGGAATACAGCACGAAATTTCGCTAAAGCAAAAGAGCCGCTGCCCCCACCCGGAGCATCGGCTCTTTTCCCCTCTACTTACCCTACCACGCGCACCTGTTGCGTCACTTCATGCACATGCTTCGTCAACGCCACCGTCATCTCGAAGTAGTTGAACGGCGTGATCAGGTAGATGCCCTTGAAATGCTTCACCGCCTCATCCACCAGCTCTTTGGCCATCCGCACGCCTTCCTCGCGGGCGGCGATCCCTTCGAACAGTTTCATCCGCTGCAGGGCTTCCTGCGAGATTTTGATGCCCGGCACTTCGTTGTGTAGGAATTCGGCGTTGCGCGAGGAGGTCAGCGGCATGATCCCGATGAAGATCGGCACCGGAATATGCTTCGTCGCCTCCTTGATCGCCACGAGCGTCTCGGGGTCGTACACCGGCTGGGTCATGATGAAGTCCGCGCCCGCCGCCACTTTTTTCTCCAGCCGCGCCACGGCGTTCTCCAGATGCCGCACGTGCGGGTTGAACGCCGCCCCGACGACGAAGTCGGCGCGGTTTTTCATCGGCCGCCCGGAGAAGGCCACACCGTTGTTCAACTGCTTCACCATCTGAATCAGGTCAAAAGAAGTCGTGTCAAACACCGAGCTCGCCCCCGGCAGATCGCCGACGCGGGCCGGGTCGCCGGTGATCACCAAGATCTGATTGATCCCCAGCGCGTGCATCCCCATCAGGTGCGACTGCTGCCCGATCAGGTTGCGGTCGCGACAGGCGACGTGAACCAGCGGCTCGATGCCCAGTTCCCGCTTGATCAGCGTGCCGAGCGCCATGTTGGAGATTCGCGTCGTCGCCAGCGAGTTGTCGGCGATGGTGATCGCGTCCGCCCCCGCTTTGTATAGCTCTTGGCTCCCCGTCAGGTAGCGCTCGACATCCAAGTCGCGCGGCGTGTCATACTCCACGATCACCGTATGGCGCTGCTGCACCAAGTCCACGACGGTCGGCTTGTGCGGCCCTTGGGTGCCGATTTCCTTCTCCCGCGGCAACACGTCCACTCGCTTCGGCTCCACTTCCGGGTTGACCCGCGCCACCCGCTTGCGTCCTTGCAGGTTCTCTGCGATGGCGCGGATATGATCCGGCGTGGTGCCGCAACAGCCGCCGATCAAGCCGACGCCCTGTTCAAGCAACCGTCCGGCGCTCTCGCCGAAGTACGCGAAGTTCGGCTTGTACGCATACTCCCCGTCGATGATGCCCGGCCGCCCCGCATTCGGGAAGGCGGACAAGTTGATATCGGTCGGCAACACGGTCGTCTCCAAGGCGCGCAGGATCTCATGCGGGCCGAGGCGGCAGTTCAGCCCGAGCACGTCGGCACCCGCTTGGCGTACTTTGGAGAAGGCGTCGCCCAGTTCGTAGCCGTCACGGGTGCGCCCGACGTCGAGCAGGGCCAGTTGGGCGATGATCGGGGTCTTGGAATGGATGACGAGCGGACGGATCACGTCGAGTGCGAGCAACAGTTCTTCGAGGTCGTAAAACGTCTCCAAGATCAGGCCGTCTACGTCTTCATGCAGCAACGCCACCGCTTGCTCTTCGAAGATGTCGCGGTATTCCTCCAAGTCGATCGAGCGGGCGCGGCCCGCTTGGATCGAGCCGATGCTCCCGACGACAAACGCTTCCCGTTCCGCCCGTTCCACCGCTTCCCGCGCGATCTGCACAGCCGCTCGGTTGATGCGCGTCGTCTTGCGCTCCAAGTCGTAGCGGGCCAGCGATTCGCGGTTCGCCGCGTAGGAGTTCGTTTCAATCACCTGCGTGCCCGCTTGCAAGTAGGCAAGATGTACGTCGCGCACCCAATCGGGAGCTGCCAGACAGAGTTCCTCCGTAGAGGTCGAGAGGGTACCTCCCTGCTGATAGAGCATCGTCGCCATCGCGCCGTCGCCGATCAGGATGTCATGATTCAGTTTCTCGATAAAGGTTTGCCGCCGGTTCACTCGTTTCCGCCACCTTTCGATTGGGATGTGCTTCGTCTATGTCCGCCCAAGGCCATAAAAAAACCTCTTCTTGGCTTCAAGAAGAGGTGTTGTCAGCGTATAAGATACACAGGGCAAGAGCCTCTCTTATCTGCCAAAACGCGCGCGGGCGTTTTGTTGGAAGTAGCACCTTGTAACGGGCGTTCCCGTTACTGGTTGCCGAGGTTTCACAGGGCCAAGTCCCTCCACCTCTCTGGATAAGAGCATATGTGATTGGTTGGTCACAATATATCACCTGACCCAAAGTATGTCAATGACCCATTTTTTGCACGTTTGCCCTCTCCGCACATACCTTGTGATTGCAAACAGCCATTTGACAAAACCTGACAAGAGGAGGCCGTTCCGTTGTTCAGACATGAAGAGAGAACCGACTGGGAGACATACGTGCAAGCGAGAGAAGCCGCGTGGGAGCAAGAGCATCTGCGTCAATCTGAGGCCTATCGACAACTGGAGACGGAAATGGTAAAGCTGCTGCAACTGGTGGAGGAAAGCCAACGTCATCAAAATGATTGGATGTCCGATTCCACACGCCTGTTCGAACAGTGTGCGCAGGATTTTCAGGAACTGCGGGCGGTGTTTCGCAACGTGTACGGGGAGGCCGACCAACGCTCCGACTCGCTTAGCGCCCGGGTCGATCTGTTGCTCACCCGGCTGGAGAGCATGTTCGGCTCCGAGTCGCCCGCTCGCGAAGAAGTGGTGATCGACCAGCAAGCTCCCTTGTTGACGGAAGCGGTTGAAAATGAAACCGTGGAGATTGTGGAAGTCGATGTGATCGAAGTGCAAGCGGACGAAGCACACATGGAAACCGAGCGCGATCCCTCCCCCTCTTCTTCGAGCCATCATCACGGTGACGGTGCCAAGGTCAACATCAAAGCCAAACAAGGCTCGATGCTGTGGCAGGAAAGCCCGCAACTCGTCCACGCCTCAGACTCGCACTCGCACTCGCACTCGCACTCGCATTCCCATTCGCACTCACACTCTCGTCCCTACAAGACTTCCTCTTCGCACGCTGCTGAAGTGATCCACGAGTCGAGCTCTTCCTTGAAGCAGGAAAGCTCCGTCGTCCGCGCTTCGCACACGAGCCCGTCCGCTCGGGAATCGGCTTCCTTTCCCACGCAAAGCCCCAGCCGCTTCCCTTCTCCTTCGGTGCAGACGCGTGAGTCCGCAACCGTAAACCTGTAGCCGTCGTCATCCATCCTGCACAAAGAGCAAAACCGCCCTTGCCAATTCGCAGCAAGGGCGGTTTTTGCCATGTCTTCTTTTTCTACATCGTCTTACAGTTTGAATCCGTGCAAGATCCGCTCCAACTCTTCCGCCAGTTCGGACAAGGCGGTGGAGGAGTTGGTGATCTCTTCGATCGAAGCCAGTTGTTGCTGAGTCGCAGCGGAGACGTTTTGCGTACCCTCGGCGGTGGAGGTGGCCACTTCGGAGATCGTCTCCATCGTAGCCGCCACCTGTTCGGAGCCGACGGTCATCTCCTGCACGGCCAAGGAGACTTCCTCGATCCGCGTGGCCACTTCTTCGACGGCGGAGCGAATCGAGGCGAACGAGTTGCCCGCTTCGTTGACGACGTCCAATCCGACGCTGACTTCCTGCGTGCCCGTTTGCATCGAGGAGACGGCACCGCTGATGCCCGCTTGGATCGTGGCGATGTAGTCGGTGATCTGGTTGGCCGAGTTAGACGATTGTTCGGCCAACTTGCGGACTTCATCGGCGACGACGGCGAACCCTTTGCCATGTTCCCCGGCGCGGGCCGCTTCGATCGCGGCGTTGATCGCCAACAGGTTGGTCTGCTCGGAGATGCCGGTGATCGTCTCCACGATCTTGCCGATGTGCTGGGCATGCTCGCCCAAGTCTTTGATCGTCGCAGCCGAATGGTTGACCGTCGCGGAGATCGCTTCCATCTGCGCGACCGCCTTTTGGATCGACAGCGAGCCCCCTTCGGCGATCTGCGCCGCTTGGGTCGCCGTTTGGGTGACGTCTTGCGCCGTAGCGGAGATCTCTTCGATCCCGGCCGACATTTCGGTGACATGCTGGACGGTCGCTTCGATGCTCTGCACCTGCTTGTCCGTGCCAAGCGCCAACTCCTGCATCACGATGGCGGTGTGCTCGCTCGCTTGGCGCGACTGATCCGCACTCGCGCTCAATTGCGACGAGGAGGCGGCGAGATGGCTGGAGGTGTCGGCCACCCGCTCGACGACGCTGCGCAGGGACTCAACCATCCGGTTGAAGCCGGCACTGAGTTGGCCCAGTTCGTCTCGGGACGTCACTTTCACTTGCTCGGTCAGGTCGCCCGCGGCAATCTTCTCGGAGGCGTGGTTCAATGCTTTCAGCGGGTTGGTCAAGCGGCGAACCATGATCGAGACGAGCACCCAGCAGAGCAGAACCGCCCCGGCGATGACGAGCAGGGTTTTGGTGAAGATCGGTTGGGCGAGGGTGACCACTTCGTCTTTGGACAGGGTCCCCGCGACTTTCCAACCGGTCGCCGAGTTGGTTGCGTAGGCGAGGTAGTAGTCGTCGCCGCTCGACGTGTATTCGAATTCGTCAAAATCTTTGTCGGTCATCTGTTTGGCAAACGGATACGACGTGGCGCTCTCGCCCGGTTTGATCTTCGGGTGGGCGATGAACGTCTGGGCGGCGTCGAGGATAAACGAGTAGCCTTCCTGCCCGATCTTCGTTTTCAACACGATGTCGTTGACCGTCGCGAGGTTGAGGTCGATCGCGACGACACCGGAGTTGTCGTCCAACGCTTTGGCAATGGTGATGTCCATGTTGCCGGAGACCGCATCGAGATAGGGTGCGGTGATGATCACCTTGCCTTTTTGACTCATCGCGTCTTCATACCACGGGCGGTTGCGCGGGTCATAATCGGCGGGCAGGTCTTGTTTGGGCATCAGCAGCATCTTCCCCGTCCCGGTCCCGACGTAGGCGTTGATCACTTCCGGATGCAGCGAACGGTAGCGTTCGATGTCTTGCAGGAATGTCGCTTCATCCTGCCACTTGCTTTGCGTGTTGATGTGCGCGAGATATTCCACGTCCTTTTTTTCCGGCTCGATAAAGCGGGTGATCGCTTGGTTGAGCAGGGCGACGTTGTCTCGGGCACTTTGCAGCAACAGAATTTCCAAGTCACTCTTGGCACTTTGGTACGAGATCGCACCGATCAGCAAGCTCGGCAGGATCAAGATGATCGCAAAGGTCAGAAAGAGTTTCGTTCGGACTGAGCTACGCAAGTTGGTCTTCTTCCCCATTGCAGTTTCAACCTCTTTTCCCTGATGTTATTGTAATAGTTCAATTTGTAGTAAATTCTACAGGAAAATGCAGTCGCTGTCGATTGGCTTTTAGTAGGATTGTAGACAGGGTGTTTTTTCCATAAAAAAAGACATTGCCTCAGAGGACAACGCCTTCTTTTGCGATCTTTCTTTTTAGTAGAGATACGGACCGGGATAGCCGCGACGTCGACGCCGCCGCCGACGCGGGCCGTAGTACCCGCCGGGATAACCGCCGTAATAGGGACCGCCGTACGGGCCGTAACCGCCATAGGCACCGGCTGCAGCCAGCGGGGCGAGCGAGGCCAAGGCGACGAACGGCAGCAGGAACGCGCCGGGGAAGAAGACGTTCTCCGCTTCGATCTCGTGGGAGCCGTCGGCGTGACTTACCTGCAGGGTCGCCTCTCCGGAGACGTGGTGCGGATGCGGGCGGAGCATGATCCCTTCCTTGGTGACTTTTTCAACTGTGCCGATGTGCTGTTTGCCATCGTGGCAGACGGCGATAACCGACTTACCGACGTATTTCTTGGCCTGCTTGTAGCGAATCGCCATGTTGATTACACCCTCCTTCGGCTCTTTACCACCAGCCTATGCCCGTGTGGGCGTACACGCTCTCCGCTCCTGCTGATTTTTCGGGCCAGTGCCCCGCATTTACATAGTTTGCAGGGGCGGGGAAAAAATAGCGGTGATAAGGAGGTGCTTGTCCGATGACCGTTTCGGCCCAAGTCAAACAAACAGCAGCAACCTTGAAAAGCGCACAGGCCAACTTGGCATCGTTTGCGCTGTCGACGGGGAACCAACAGGCGCGGGAATTGTATGACAACGCCGCCCAAGTGACGCAGGAGATCGTCGAGTCGCTGCAACTTCGGGTGCGGGAGTTGGAAGAGGAGGAACCGCAGTACAGAGCGCCGTAAGGAAGGAGGGGTCGTATGCCGACTTGGGTGCATATCGTCTATCATTCGGTGGTTTCGCTCGTCTATCTGTTTCTGCTGACCAAGCTGATCGGCAAGCGCCAGTTGTCGCAGCTGACCTTTTTCGAATATATCATCGGCATCACGATCGGGTCGATCGCCTCGTCGGTCGCCATCGACAAGGAGGATTTTCTCGACGGAACGATCGCGATGGGCATCTATGCGCTCCTGCCGATTCTCTTTGAGCTGATCGCCTTGAAGAGTCAAAGGTTTCGCAATTTCGTAGAGGGAAAAGGACGCGTGCTGATCAAGAACGGCAAGGTGTTGGAACGCAACCTGCGCAAAGAGCGGATGACGATTGACGACCTGATGCAACAGTTGCGCATGAAAAATGCGTTTAAAGTCGCCGACGTTGAGTTCGCGCTGATGGAACCGAACGGTCGCCTCTCCGTGCTCAAGATTTCGGACCGCCAACCGTTGACCGCCAAGCAGCTTGGGTTGAAGGTTCTGCCGGAAGCGGAACCGCAAGTGGTGGTGATGGATGGTCATCTCGTCGAACAGTCGCTGAAAACCAAAGGGCTGGATCGCCACTGGCTGCTCGGGGAATTGGAGAAGCAAGGGGTGAGGTTGGAGGACGTTTTTTATGCGGAAACGGATGAGCGGGGCGGCTTGTACATCGACTTGTACGAGGACGAAGGGGTCGTCCAACAGATGAAAACGATGCAAATGACGCATGTTCAGTTGCGAAAGTGCCAAGCTGACTTGGAGTTGTTCGCGCTGGATACGAACGACGAACGGATGAAAAGCGTCTATGCGCAGGAAGCGAAGCGGTTGGACGAGTTATTGCGGGAACTCACGCCGTATCTGAACCCGCAGAGCGGGAGGTCGATTCGGAAAGCGGTGGAAGCGACGACCTAGTAAAAGTTGGCGCAAACGTTTGCGCACCCGTAACACCGACAGCGGTCGAAGCTCTCGCGGCTCCGACCGCAGGTCTACCGATAAGACAAGGCTTGCCGCCCCAACGCGATCCACGATTGTTCGAACGCTTGGCGATCTGCGCGTTGGTGTTGGCGCCGGGTAAGCGGGTCGTTCATGTAGACGTACTTTTCATCAAATCCGACCAGCAGGACGGCATGCATCTCCCGCGTGCCACGTATCTGCTCCCGGCCATGTTGCCACATGTCCCATTTGCGAGGTTTGTGAAAATGGGCGGTGGTCCAGACGACGACCGGTTTTCCCGCACGAAGCTGATCGAGCACCGCTTCAAACGATGTGCCGCTGAGGTTGAGGATGCGTTCGGGAAGGTACTGCTCGGCCAATTCCTGCATCGGCGCGGCGTTGACCGAATAGCCACGCCCCCTTTTCCCCGTCATGTCCCCAACGAACCCGTCATCCGGGTCGCCCCACGCGATCACGTCCCCGTCCGGTTTGACCTGCAACGGGTCGAGGTCTTTGCGGATGCGGTGGAAGAGCTCCATCTTTTCGACTTTGACTCCGGCGTGGGCCAGCATCATCG
Source organism: Bacilli bacterium (assembly GCA_035776695.1). Lineage (GTDB taxonomy): Bacteria > Bacillota > Bacilli > Tumebacillales > Tumebacillaceae > Tumebacillus. The sequence goes on along the minus strand of DASTWJ010000158.1, from coordinate 21,283 downwards.
CCAGCGAGGTGACTTCGCACCCGTAGCGCAGTTCGGGATTCTGGGCGATCAGCGGGGCGTCTAGCATCGCCTGTAGCTGTTTCGGTGCGGGCTTTGACGGGTGCTGCCGTTCAAACTGCCGCCGCGCTTCGGTCAACGGATCGACCAAGTCCTGCAGGTTGAAGGCAGGTGAACGGGGATTGGTCGGAGCTGACGTTGCCGCCGCCTGCACATCTGTCGCCGTAGCGAACAGAGAACATCCTGACAAAAGGGACACGGTGACGAGACTGGGCAGCCAGCGCATGTGATCACCTCTTGTTGTGTGAAGTTCTTCGTAGGCTCGGTATGCGTTCAAGAGATAGTATCTCCGCGTGGGTTGTGCGGGACACATCCTCTTTTTTGCAAGGGAAAAAGCACCGCTTCCCGGAGTGGGAGCGGTGCTCGGATCTGCTTGTCGTCGCGATGACTCGCTTTCGAGTATCCCGAAGATATGGCCTTCCGGGTCTTGCACATTCGCGAAGAAACCGACACCCGGGATCGGGGTTTTCGGCATCAGCGCTCGGCACAAGGTAATCTGATTACTTATAGTTGACCCACACCGACTTGATCTGGGTGTAGTTGTGCAGCGCGTACTCGCCCATCTCGCGGCCGATGCCGGAGGACTTGTAGCCGCCAAACGGAGAGGCCGCGTCGAACACGTTGTAGCAGTTGATCCAGACGGAGCCTGCTTTCAACTTGTTGGCGACTTGGAAGGCGGTCTTCATGTTTTCCGTCCAGACGCCGGCGGCGAGGCCGTAGGTGGAGAGGTTCGCCCTCTTGATCACCTCGTCGATGTCTTCAAACGGCATCGCGGTGACGACCGGGCCGAAGATCTCCTCTTGGGCGATCGTCATGTCGTCTTGGACATCGTAGAAGACGGTCGGTTTGACAAAATAGCCGTCGGCGAGGTCGCCGTCCGCACGTGCGCCGCCGACTGCGACTTTCGCGCCTTGCTCCAGCCCTTTTTCGATGTAGGACGTGACGCGGTTGAGCTGTTCGGCGGAGACCAGCGGGCCCATCTGCGTTTGCGGGTCGATGCCGTGGCCTTGGCGCACGGAGCTCGCATGGGAGACCATGTCGGAGAGCACGTTGTCATAGGCGCTCTTGTGGATGTAGAGGCGCGAACCGGCGGAGCAGACCTGGCCTTGGTTGAAGAAGATCGCCTGCAGGGCGCCTTGGGTAGCGCGGGAGAAGTCGGCGTCCGGGAACACGATGTTCGGGCTCTTGCCGCCCAGTTCGAGGGTGGTCGGCTTGAGGTTTTGAGCGGCGTATCCCATGATCAGCTTGCCGACTTCGGTCGAGCCGGTAAATGCCACTTTGTCGACATCCGGATGCGACGCCAGCGCTTGGCCCGCCGATTCGCCAAAGCCCGGGACGACGTTGACGACGCCTTGCGGGAAGCCTGCTTCTTGGACCAGCTTGGCGAGGTAGAGAGCGGACAGCGGGGTCTGCTCGGCCGGCTTGAGGACGACGGTGCAACCGGCTGCCAGCGCCGCGCCGAGCTTCCACGCCGCCATCAGGAGCGGGAAGTTCCACGGGATGATCTGGCCGACGACGCCGATCGCTTCGCGGCGGACATAGTTGTGCATGTTGGGGATGTTGACCGGGATCACATCGCCGGTGATCTTGGTCGCCCAGCCGGCGTAGTAGCGGAAATGCTCGACGGTCATCGGAACGTCGAAGCCTTTGGACTCGGCGATCGGCTTGCCGTTGTCGAGCGATTCGATTTCGGCAAACACGTCCGCATCGCGTTCGATCAGATCGGCGAGCGTGTAGATCAGGCGTGCGCGATCCTGCGGGAGCATCCGCGACCACGGGCCCTCTTCAAACGCATCGCGAGCGGCGGCGACGGCGCGGTCGATGTCTTCCTTGTCCGCTTCCGAGATATAGGCGAGGATTTCGTTGTTCGCCGGGTTATAGGTCGGGAACGTTTTCCCGCTGGCCGAATCGACAAATTGTCCGCCGATGAACAGTTTTTTCACCGTTTTCGATTTGACAAAATCAGCGGTGCGCGGGTTGAGTTTCGGAATCAGAGTTTCCATGTGCTGTATGACCTCCAACATGTAGGAATTTGGTATCTGTTCCTACTGTATTGGGAGTCTAGCAAGGTTATGACGAAGCAAGGTTTATTTTTCGATAAAAAGTCGCCAGAGGACGAGCACGTTTAGCAGAGTGATCGGCCCGAGGAACAGGAACGGCTGATAGGTTCCATAGTAGAGGGCGATCAAGCCCAACCCGATCGGTGCGACGAAGTAGAGAACTGACCGAGATTTATCGTCTTCAAACAGCGCGATGAACATGTTCATGTACAGCAAGAGAGAAACCATGCTAAGCGTCACCCCGCCGAGAAACAAATCAGTCGGGTTAGCACTCCCTCTCCACCACATCAGTCCCATTTGCAACAATCCGACGATCATAAACTGCACCCAATAATTTGTCCGTACGAACTTTCGCAGGAAATGAAACCCCATGTAAAGCAGTAAGCCCACAGACGGAATCCAGATCATGGCGGAGAAGTCATAGTCACTCCCTCTGACATCCCATTGAATGGCCCAAAGCGTGAGGAGGAGGACGACGACGGCACTAAGAATTTGCAAAACTTTACCCGTGTTCAATGAACTTCACCTCTTGGTATTTGATATCGTTGCCATCACTCACTCACAACCTGAACATTCCCGTCGACTTGCTTCATGATCAGGGTTAACGCTTGTTGACCATGATATTTCCCGTGCTTCTTGCGGTTATGGGCTCCTGTTTCATCTGTGTCATAACTATCCACTTGTAACTCTGCCATCTGTGGAACATGAACAAATATAACAGCATCATGTTCTTTATCTAAAAATAGTTGGAAGTTGAACTTATCCTGTTCAAGTTTTGTCATCTCAAGCTGTAGACGCCCGGATGAATTTACTCGATCAATTTGACCATCTTTTGTAAACGAAACGGTTTCCTTACTCCCCTCTGGACTTACAACCTCCAAGGACATAGCACTAAACGTTGAGGTATCACCCGTAAGTGAGTAAGCAGTTGAATACCCCAAAGTGTCTGAGTTGGGGGTCGTACGTATGCCGGAAACAGAAGTTGTGGCATACCCTTTAAGCAGATTCCGAACTTTATTTCGGACAGATAGGTCTTTGAGCATACCTGCGTGCGAAGATACATCTGCATAGTACTTTTTCGCACTTGGACTCCCCGGATTGTCCGCACTGATCAGTGGAACTGTCCCATCACCTCTGCTATTCACAAACTCCATATATCCATAAGCATCATTGTAGTTGAATGAAACCATTGTTGGGTTATTGTCCCCAATAATGTGATATTGAGTAACATTTGGATAAGACAAGTCCCATTGGGTGTGACGAGTATTTGCCAAGTTGACTAGGGCCGCATTGGAATATTGATCCGTTAATGCGGAATAGGTTTGATTGGTCAGCTCACCGGAAACCGATATCCTACTATACGTGCCTCGCCCAAATACGGCATACATTTGTCTATCATACTCGGCAGACGGTGCCAACTGATATACTGCGGGTGAATTTTGTGCGAGCGCTTCTCCGGTAGAATCATACATCCAAGGAATCCCAAAGTTATATCCACCGAAAGCTATCGCTTTTGATGCCCGTGCTGCTCCCAAAAAAGGCGTTCCGATTGTAATGAACTTCTCCACAATGCTTTGCTGGGAAGTGTTTGTTAAAAGGTAATCTTTTACAAGTAATCCACCCATGCTATGAGCCACAATCTGTACACGTTTTGCACCTGAATTAGCCAATGCTTCGTTGATTTTGTTTGTAAAAAGGCTGTTCTGAGCCCGATTATCCAGTCGCCAATCATACGGGAATCCAAACAATGTCTTCCCGACAACATAGCCATCTGCTTTCAAATCCGTTATCATGTCCCGATACACGGCCGCACTGTCTTGGAACCAAAACTCTTGACTCCCAACAGAAGTTACACCGTTGATTCCATAATTACTGGTATCAGTCGTGATGGTGACTCCAGATGCCGCAGAAACAACGTCAGCACTCCCCGGAATGGCCGGTTGCAAAGTCAAGTTGTCTTTCACGGGTTCATTTAATGCAGTATCCCAAAACCCAATCCAGGTACGAGAGCCATTTGCAAACAAGGGAGATCCACCGATTCCCGGAACCAGAATGACGGGAAGTGTATTGAGTGTTAGCTGTAAACGGTAGTTTTGATCCGAATAACCGCTTTCAGACCAAACAGCCACATAGTAGGTGCCAGGATTCAATTCCCACTCAATGTTCTCAGCTACAGTACCTGCATTGGAGGAGGTATAAATGGTTGTCCCTGTACCGTACATCAATTTCAAGTTATAGTTTGTTCCTGAAGGGATACTAGATAAGTTCGCCGTAAATGACGACCTCAAAGGAACTGTAAACTGGTAATAGTCCCAGTCACTTGCCTCATGAATATTTGCATATACCGTCTGAAGTGATGTGGTGGTACTAAACTTTAGTACAGTAGGATCAGACATTGAATTATTTGGTTCATTTAGATCCTGCGGGTAATTTTTGACTCGAAAATGATAATATTGCGTTGGGTCGTACGTCATACGAGCTTCGCCCCGAATGTATACATAATAGGGCTGTCCGGCCATGACATTGTAGCTGCATAGCTCGTCCACATCTCCATAATGAGCGGATGCCGTGACCATCGTACCGTATTGGTCATAAACGTACAAATCGTAGCTTTTCCCAGATGGCAGTTCGCCCAGCCAGAAGTTGGCTTGTCCTGATTTGGCGAAAGTGACTTTGTAGTAGTCGTCATCGTACTCTCTGGCTACACGACCATACATATCATAATCATCATACATCGGTGTTGCCGTTGCGAAATCTTCGTTGAGCTCTTTTTCATAAAGAATGGATCCCGAATCGGCCGGGTAGTTTTTGACTCGCAGTTGATAATAATTAGTCGCGTCATAGCCGTATCCAATAACCTTGATAAAATACTCTCGTCCGGAGTACACCTGAAATTGGCTGATCAACTCATTATCGTTTGAGCCATTGATCGACTTCGCGATGAAGTTGTAATTTTGGTCATAGAGATATAGATCATAGTCAACACCCACAGGTACTCGACCAAGGAAAAAGTTTGCCTTCCCGGACTTACCAAAAGCTACTTTAAAATAGTCCTCATCCGCTTCACTGCTGATCCGACCGTATATTTCATAATCGTCGTAGGTACGATCAGCTGCTGAAAAGGTATTGTTCGACTCCACTTCACAGCGAAGACCTGGCCCCGTGCTACAATTGGAGGTTCCCCCGTCTTCAGCCGGTATCAGTGAATAGACTGGACCAACAATCCCTTGTTGCCCCACTTCCTTGTCCTTTTCTACTTCCACTTGATTCCGTGTATAAACGTCTTTATGCAAAGTGGCGAACATCACTTTAGGAGCATGCGGTTTCTTATCCTCTTTCTCTTTGGTATCGATCAATAAGTCCCCCACATAAGACTCCACAATTTCTTGGACTCCCGTTGCAGTTTCAGTTTGAGTGATCAACCGAAGGTTAAAATCATATTCATAGTCTGGTTTAAGGTTCTCTACCAGCATCTCAGACGAATGCTCTTTGATTTCACCGGTAAAGAGGACATCTTTCCCTTTTGGCTCCAAAATCGTCAGCGTGAGATGTTGTTTGTCCGACAACGCCCCCTTTACTTTCACCTTCGTTTCAATCGTATCCCCTTTTAGTTGGCTACTAAAGTCAAAGGGAACCTTAGTTGGGTTCCATTCCGCTTTTTTTGCTTCAGAATCGAAAACCTTTGGTATTTCCTGAGACGGTTCTCCGGAAAGTTCGTCGACTTTTTTGAGCTGTTCCTTGGAAGAATCTGCTGCATAACTTGGCAAGATGGAAGAAGTCAAACAGAGTACCAAAACCATCACACAACTAGTAAAAAAAAACATACGTTTCAACAGAATCCCCCTCAATCCCCTAATTTCATGTTCATTCACCTTCAGAGATGAGAACAGATGACTTTTGTATAGTATTTATTTTTCTGAATATTTTCAAGAGGTATTAATTTCTATCTATAAGGAATTCTGGGCCTATTAAGCAAAAAACCCCATTTCCAAGAGGAAACGGGGTTTGATTTCTTACAGAATCAAGTACCTTAAAACCCTTCCTTCACCATCAGCTTCTCCAGCGGGAAGCGGTCGGTCGCGTGGGCCGGGGTGGCGGCGACGCCGATCGGGATCATCACGACCGGGATGTAGCGGGAGGGGATGTTGTATTCCTTGACCAGCGCGTCGGCGTCGTAGCCGCCCATCGGGACGGTGTCGTAGCCTTTCGCTTTGGCGGCGAGCATCAGTTGCATCGCGGCAAAAGAAGCGTTGCGAATCGCTTCGTCGCGGCCGATCGTCGGGATGTTGGCGTAGGCGTTCTCGATGTTGCCGATCAGCGTCTGTGCCGCTTGCTCCGGCATCTTGCCGGCTGCCACAGCCGGATCGTACACGTTGTGCGCCTCTTTGTCGGCCTCCAAGTCGCCCAGCACGACAACAACGACAGAGGCGTCGGCGACTTGCTGCTGGTTGTACGCGATTTCCAACAGCTTCTCGCGCTTCGCTTTGTCCTGAAACACGAGGAAACGCCAGTGCTGCAAGTTCCACGAGGACGGCGCAGAAGCCGCCAAAGTCAGGATTTCGTTGAGCTCCTGCTCGGGAATCTCGGCACCTTTTTCATATTTGCGAACCGAATGGCGTGCGAGCATCGTCTCTTCGGCTGTCATCTTCGTTGCTTGGGTCATCGAGTCTCCACTCCTTCTGTAGTCTCTCTCAGCAGTAGTCTGCTCCGTTGCTGCGATTAATATAGCACAGTAACTTTCTTTTGTGAAGTGACTCGATGCCCCACGCTTTATTCCGTCAGTTTCAAGAATTCATCAATGTCGGTCATCACATGATCGATCGCGCTTTGCCAGAATTCCGGCTGCGTCAGATCAACGCCGAGGTGCTTTTGCGCCAACTCTTCCGCGCTCATCGAACCGGTATCGCGCAGGAGGGCGACATAGCGATCGGCAAACGCCGGCCCTTCCTTGAGCGCCTGCACATAAATGCCCGTGGAGAACAGGTAGCCGAACGTGTACTGGAAGTTGTAGAACGCCTGCTTGGTGTCGTACAGATGCCCGTGGATCAACCATTGCTTGGACGCGTAGTTCTCAAACACATCATGCGTAGCTTGCTTGTACGCCGCTTCATACATCTCGGTGATCCGCTCCGACGGGACGAGCCCCTTCTTTCGCTCCTCGTAATAGTGCTCCTCAAATCGGAACATCACGTTGACCGACACCAAGTAGAGCACGATGTTCTGGATGCGGTTGTGAAGCAGGTTGATCCGCTCTTCTTTCGTCTCGGCATGCTGCAACGCCGCATCGGCCGCCACCATCTCGCCGAACGTCGAAGCGGTCTCCGCCAAGTTGGTCGAGAAGCGCTGGGCGAAGTACGGCTGGTCCGCCATGATCTCCGCATGGAACCCGTGCCCCAACTCATGTGCGAGCACCGTGATGTCATAGGCATACCCGCTCAAGGTATAGAAAATCCGCTGTTGCCCGCGGTTCGGGAAGTACGCGCAAAACGCGCCGCCCCGCTTCTCCGCCTTGTCCGCGACATCCAGCCAGTTGTTGTCCAACGCTTTTTGCACATAGTCGCGCAACGCCGGCGAGAAACGGCCGAACTGTTCGAGGATGAAGCTCATCACTTCTTCGTAACCGACTTTCTTTTCCGACTGCGAGACGGGGGCGTTGAGGTCGTACCAGCTCAGCTTTTCCAACCCGAGCAGTTTGGCTTTGCGCTCGAAGTAAGGTGTCAGACGCGACAAGTTGGCCTCGATCGTGTCCCACATCGCACGCAAGGTCTGCTCGGTAATGCGGCTGGCACGCACCGCTTCCGGCAACGGAGATTGCTCTCCGCGATGTTTGACCAGTTGCAGGAGAAAACCCTGTGCGTGGTTGAGGATCGCGGTGATCGTTTCCTTGTGGTCTTCAATCGCACCTTCGATCGCCTCCGCCGCTCGTTTGCGCAGGTCGCGGTCCGGGGACATGGTGTTTTTGGACACTTGCGGAATCGACAGTTGCTTCACCTCGCCCTCTTGCTCAAACGGTACGCGAATCGAGCTGATCAGCGAGCTGTGCAAAGATTCCCACGCATGATGCCCGTCCACGGCGAGGTCGGCCGCCAACATTTCCAACTCCGCCGACATCTGATGCTGACGGTTTGCGCGGCGCAGGCCTAGGTAGTAACTGATCGGCTTCACCGCTTCCTGTTCGATCAACGCGCTCCAGACATCATCCGGCGTTTGCAACAGCAGTTCGTCAAAAAGCACGATGTTCGCATCATAGTCCGCCCGCAACTTGATCGCTTGCGAATAGACCCGCTTGGCTTGCGTGTCGCCCGTATCTTGTGCCTCCAAGCAGATCGCAAAGTCAGACGCCTCTTCCAGCCGCGCATCCAAGTCCTGCGCCGCTTCGATCACCGGCAGCAGGCGCGATGCTTCCGCCGCGCTGGTCGGGGCGGTCATCTCTTTCAACGCGTGGCTCCACAGGGCGATATCCTCGTCGATTTTTTGCAAAAAGGTCTGCAGTTCCGGCGACTTGCTGCCACCGGGGTATAGCGTATCCAAGTTCCAAGATTGGGACAATTGTTTCATCATCTGAATCCTCCTCTACCCTCTCAGTGGTTCTATTGTAACGAACCCACTTCCCAAATTCCAGAAAAATGAAAAAACCTCTCGCCGTGAATCAGCGAGAGGGTTTGGCCGTGCCTTCGATCAGTTGCACGATGGTCTGGACGGCGTCTTGGACGGGGCTGTTTTTCATGTTGGCCTCATAGGTGTGTCGTCTGTGGTACGTTTCCTGGATCGCGCTAATGAGGGTCTCCTTGTTCAACTCCTCTTCCATCAGCACGCGGCTGTAGCCCATCTTTTCAAAAGACCGCGCGTTGAGGATCTGGTCACCGCGGCTGGCCTGCCGGGACAGCGGGATCAGCACGTTCGGTTTGCGCAGGGCGAGGAATTCAAAAATCGCGTTGGAACCGGCGCGCGAGACGAACAGGTCGACGGTGGCGAACACATCGGGCAACTCGCCGGAGATGTATTCGAACTGCCGATAGCCTTTGACATCGGTCAGCCCTTTGTCGATGTTGCCTTTGCCGCAGATGTGGACGATCTGAAACTGCTCGGTCAACGCTTGCAGGTTGCCGATGATCGCCTTGTTGATCTTCTCCGATCCCAAGGAGCCGCCCATGACCAGCAGCACCGGTTTGCTCGTGTCAAATCCCAGCAACGCACGCCCTTGCCGGGCGTCGCCTTGCAGCACGGCCTCGCGAATCGGAGAGCCGGTGTGTACCGCTTTGTCGGCGGCGAAATGCTGCTTCGCTTCCGGGAAGGTCACGCAGACCTTGCCGGCAAACGGCGCGGACAGTTTGTTGGCCAGCCCCATCGTCATGTCCGATTCGTGGATGATGACGGGGATCTTGTTCAGCCAAGCGGCGACGATCACCGGCACCGAGACAAATCCGCCCTTGGAAAAGACGATCTGCGGCTTGATCCGGCGCAGCACCGCGTATGCTTGAAACAGGCCCTGCAACACGCGAAACGGGTCTTTGAAGTTCTTCAGGTCGAAGTAACGGCGCAGTTTGCCCGAGGCGATGCCGTGATAGGGAATGCCGAAGTCTTCGATGATTTGTTTTTCAATGCCGTTGAGAGAGCCGATGTATTCCACGTCCCATCCCCGCTCTTGCAGCTTGGGGATGATGGCCAGATTCGGGGTCACGTGACCGGCCGAACCGCCACCTGTGAAGACAATCTTTTTCATTCCGATTTCACCTCATACAAGTCGGCTACACTTTACCATATTCCGTGATGGGCGGATTGTCAATGAAGAAGCAGGTTTTGTCAGCGCCCAAATCGGGCAGGGTTTTCCCTTGTCTTTGTGGAAAGGGAAACAAGAAGACGAATCGTGTAGTTTTAGATGGAAGGGGCTCGAATCATGTCGCGTTATCTGTCACCCGCGATGCGCAAGGCGCTTCCCTTGACTGTGGCCGGGACGATCGCACTTTTGTATTCGCTGATCAATATGAAGTGGCAACACATGGAGACCTACTGGGCCGTATTCCCGCTGCTGATCATCATCGAGTGGTTCCCGGTACGCATCGGCAAAGTGCAGTTCACGTTCGTGTTCCCCCTGTTGTATATGATAGCCCTGATCACCGGGTTTGAAGCCGCCGCCTTGACCAGCGCCGGTATGATTGCGATGGTCAGCCTGGTCAAACGTCGCCCTCTTCGCGCGATCCTATTCAACGCGACGTCGCGCCTGATCGCCCTGTTGGTCTGCGATGTGTTGATCCATCTGCTCCATTGGACGTTTCTTCCGGCGTCGCTCAGTATCTCCTACCTGCTCATCCATTTGATCATCACGTTGCTGGTATTTACCGGGGTGTCGAACTGGTTGCTGAAATTGTACTACTCCATATACTCCGCACAACCGCACTCTCGCCGTTCGCTGATGCGGATCACCTTGTGGTACGTCGGATCGAGCTTTTTGTACACGTCCTTGATGGTGGTGTTGGCACTCGACCCCAACCAAGCCGCCTCAGGTCCGTTGGGCACGTTCTACTTTTTCCTGCCGTGGACGGGCGCGATGATCGTCGCCTATCTGTTTACCAACCTGTCCCGCGCCAAATCAGGGCTGGAGACGCTGTTCTCCGTCGCCCGCTCGATCAACCAACAGCTCGACCTGCCCGCCGTGCTCGAACAGGTGGTGCAAGAAGCGAGGCGGTTGGTGCTGGGCAATTCCGCTCAGTTGTACTTGGTGCAGGATGACGGCACGTTGCATCGCGTGGTCAGCACGTCCGCTTCGTATACGTTGTCCCGCCTGCCGATGCAAGTCGGTCTGGTCGGGCGGGTCGCCGAAACCGGCGAGCCGCTGCTGGTTCATGATGTCGAACGCGACACCCGCTACCTGCTCGGGGAAGCGGAAGCCGAGACGCGTACGCTCCTGCTGGTGCCGATTCATATTGAAGACCGCGTGGCCGGCGTGATCTCGATCGGCAAGAACGAGACGTTTCTGTTCCAAGAAGACGACCTGAAGATGATCACCATCTTCGCCTCCCATGCGGCGGTGGCGATGAAGAACGCGCTTTACTTGGAGGAGCGGGAGAAGCGTCTGCTCGTCGAGGAGCGCAACCGCTTGGCCCGCGAGATGCACGATGGGATCGGGCAGGAGTTGGCGTCGGCGATCCTGCAGGTGGAGATGATCAAGCGCCAGGAGCCGCAACAGGTACAGCTGTCGTTGGCCCAATTGGAAGAATCGTTGCGCCAGACGGCGACGGCGGTGCGCCAAGCGATCTACTCGCTGCGCCCGCAGCCTTATTCGCATATCGGCTTGGTGCCCGCCATGCGGGCCGAGTTGGAGGAAGTGGAAGCGGAGGACGGGTTGCAGACCCGCCTGACGGTGGAGGTCGAGGAGGAGTTGTTCACGCCGGAGATGGCGCGGGCGGTGTTCCAGATCTTCACGGAAGGCTTGCAAAATGTGATCAAGCACGCACAGGCCCAGTCACTATGGGTGGTGCTGAGCCGTGACGAGCACCACTTGAGAATGACGATCCGCGATGACGGCATCGGGTTTCATTTTGGCCAAGCGATCTTGCAGGCGGCGGAGCGCAAGTCGTTTGGCATCGAGAATCTGCATCATATCGCCGAGGGGATCAACGGCTCGCTCGACTACATCACCGCCCCCGGCGAAGGCACGGAAATCGTGCTCGAGATCCCGCTTGAAGAGGAGGAATGGCCGCATGACGATCCGAGTCTTGCTCTGTGACGATCATACGATCTTGCGCGACGGGCTGGCCCAATTGCTGGAAGCCGAGCCCGACCTGGAAGTGGTGGGAGGGGCCGCCGACGGCTTGGAGGTCATCGAGATGGTCGAGGAGCTGCAACCGGACGTGGTGATCATGGACATCAACATGCCGAACCTGAACGGCGTGGACGCGGTGACCCGCTTGAAGAAAAAGCACCCCGACCTCAACATCCTGATCCTGACGATGTACAACCACGACGAGTACCTGTTCCGCACGATCCGCGCCGGAGCGGCCGGGTATCTGCTTAAAGACGCACCGGTGCGGGAATTGATTCTGGCGATTCGCACGGTGATCACCGGCGGCAACCTGCTGCGCCCGGAGATGCGGCAGAAGATCGACTCCTACCGCAACAAGGAGGAGGACATCGCCGACAAGCTCTCCCCTCGCGAACAGGAAGTGCTGGCCGCGTTGGTCAAAGGGCTGTCGAACAAGGAGATCGCCGAGCAGTTGTTCATCACCGAGGCGACGGTCAAACTGCATATCTCCAACGTGTACCGCAAACTGGGCGTGAAAAGCCGCTCCCAAGCGATCATGTTCGCCGTCAAGGAAAAGCTGGTCGGCTTCTAAGCCTGCCAGCGCCAAACGCCATAAAAAAAATGCCCAACGCCGTCGTTGGACACATAACATCCTGCTAAAGTAGAGGATATGACTCTGTTACCCGTAGAGTACCATAGGAGTTACAATTTGTCAAAAAATTCTCTCTTCGAAAGAGCGATGACTACTTGTATTTCAGTTGGATAAGTCTGGCAAGCCCAGCACCGACATGGTATGATAAAGAATGACAAGATTCGTGTACGGATAGAGGAGGAACGTCGCCGTGACCCAACTCGTAGTCGGTTTGATCGCATTTGTTGTCGCATGGGTGTTGATCCCGTTTCTGCGCAAAGTGGCGATCCGCTTTCAGTTCGTCGACCGCCCCAATGCCCGCAAGAAGCAAAAAGAACCGCTGCCTCTGCTTGGCGGTGCCGCCATCTTCGCCGGCTTTGTCGTCGCCACGCTGGCGACCGTCTCTTACTGGGGGGCGGATGCCCAAGCGTACCGAGGTCTGATCTACGGTTCTCTGCTCCTGTTTGGCATCGGCCTCGTCGACGATTATTTCAAAACCCGCGGCCAAGACTTCCCCGCCGCCCCCCGCTTCGTGCTCCAGATCGTCGCAGCGGTGCTCGTCGCGATCAACGGCGGCGCGGTGCAAGGGTTTACGATGCCGTTTCCCGAGCCGCATTTCCTCGCGTTTCCGGAATGGCTGTCCTACTTGGTGACGATCATCTGGATCGTCGGGGTGATCAACGTCTTCAACTTCATCGACGGCGTCGACGGGCTCTCCGGCGGCATCGCGGCGATCTCCGCCGCCACCCTCGCCATCGTGGCGCTGGCCAAAGGTCAGATCTCTTCGGCGATCTGGGCGGCCGCTTTGGTCGGCTCCTGCCTCGGCTTCCTGCGTCACAACTTCTACCCCGCCCGCATCATCATGGGCGACGCCGGCTCGACGCTCGTCGGCTTCCTTCTGGCCGGCATCTCGGTCATCGGCGCGTTCAAGTCGGTGACGGCCGTGTCGATCTTCGTGCCGGTGATGGCGCTCGGCCTGCCGATCTTCGACGGGCTGCGCGTGGTGATCAACCGGATGATGCACGGCAAGCCGCCGCACAAGCCGGACCGCACGCACGGCCACCATCGCCTGCTCGACGCCGGGTTCTCGCAGGTGCAGACGGTCACGATGCTGTATATGTTGAGCGCCTGCTTCTCGATGCTGTCCCTGATCGTCCTGTTCGCGATCTCCTGATCGACCCGCTCGAACCACAAAGACCACCTCTCCTTTTATAAAAGGGAAGGTGGTCTTTGTGTTTTCTCCTACTTGTCTGCCGAGTGCGGAATGTACACGGGCAGCTCCTCTCGCAGGCGCGGCGAGGGCGTAAGCGACGCACATTTGTCTTCGTCACACCCCTCCGCCTCCCACTCCGGGAGGTCGAGGTCGCGCACCGGAAACTCCTCTCCGCACCACTTGGCGGCCAGCCCGATCTCGCGCACCCAGTCCCGCGCCGGACTCGTTTCTCGGTTCTGCGTATTCGGTTCCTCTCCGGCTTGGTCATCGCGGCCGGAAGCGCGGTCGTCGTTACATGCCAATGCGATTGCGTGCGCCACTTCGATTCGTTGCCCCTTTTCCTCTTGAATCTCCGAATCATTTCCAATAGCTTCATAATAGACCAGATGAATCAACTCACACAACCCTTAAATTTACTTCATGATTGTAGTACGTATTGCTTAGTTCATTTGGGGGGTTGCATAGGGTAGGGGGGTATCGTATATACTAAAGGCACGAGGTGATGAACCGATGGATCGCAAAAGCCATCATCAAACGGAAACCAAACAAAACCTGATCACCCGCCTCAACCGCATCGAAGGTCAGATTCGCGGCGTCAAGGCGATGATCGAGAAAGACACGTACTGCGACGATGTGCTCCACCAGATCGCCTCCGCCCAGTCCGCCTTGAATTCGGTCGGGCGGTTGCTGTTGGAGAGCCACATGAAAAGCTGTGTCGTCGAGCGGATACAAGAAGGCGATCACGCCGTGATCGACGAGGTTTTGAAAACAATGGGGAAACTGTTAAAGTAACCCGCCCCCCTAGGAGGTATACATCATGGAAACGACTTCGGCGCAACCTGCGCCTACAGACAAACAAGCCGATTTGCAGATCGGCGGCATGACCTGCGCCGCCTGCGCCAACCGCATTGAAAAAGGGTTAAACCGGATGGAAGGCGTCTCGAAAGCGACGGTCAATTTCGCGTTGGAAACCGCTCATGTCGAGTATGCACCCGGTGATCTCACACTCTCCGACTTGGTGCAGAAGGTCGAGAAGCTCGGGTACAAGGCGAGTGCGAAGTCGGAGGAAGCGGACGGGATGGAGGACCACCGGGCCAAGGAGATCTCTCGTCAGAAGAGCAAATTCCTGCTCTCGGCGATCCTCTCCCTCCCCTTGCTCTGGACGATGGTGACGCACTTCGCGTTCCTGTCGTTCATCCCGACGCCCGACCTGTTTATGAACCCGTGGTTTCAACTGCTCCTCGCTACGCCGGTGCAGTTTTGGATCGGCGGCCCGTTCTATGTCGGCGCATACAAGGCGCTGCGCAACAAAAGCGCCAACATGGACGTGCTGGTCGCGCTCGGCACCTCCGCCGCCTACTTCTACTCGCTCTACCAGACGCTGCGTGCGGCGTTCTCGACGAGCGGCAGCATGATGGGCGTCGAACTCTACTACGAAACGAGCGCCGTGCTGATCACCTTGATCCTGCTCGGCAAGCTGTTCGAAGCGCTCGCCAAAGGCCGCTCCTCCGAAGCGATCAAGAAGCTGATCGGCCTGCAAGCGAAGACCGCCCTCGTTCTGCGCGACGGGCAGGAAGTCCACATCCCGATCGAAGAGGTGCATACCGGCGATCTCGTGCTGATCAAGCCGGGTGAGAAAATTCCCGTCGACGGCGAAGTGGTACAAGGCCAGTCAACCGTCGATGAGTCGATGCTGACCGGCGAATCGCTCCCCGTCGGCAAAACGGTCGACGACGAGGTGATCGGCGCCACCTTGAACAAGAACGGCGTCCTCCAGATTCGCGCCACCAAAGTCGGCAAGGAGACGGCCCTCGCCCAGATCATCAAGGTCGTCGAAGAGGCGCAAGGTTCGAAAGCGCCGATCCAGCGCATCGCCGACACGATCTCCGGCATCTTCGTCCCGATCGTCGTCGGGATCGCCGCCGTCGTGTTCCTGCTCTGGTACTTCTGGATTACCCCCGGCGACTTCCCAAACGCGCTGGAGAAGTTGATCGCCGTGCTCGTCATCGCCTGCCCCTGCGCCCTCGGCCTCGCCACCCCGACCTCGATCATGGCCGGCTCCGGTCGCGCCGCCGAAGCGGGCATCCTGTTCAAGAGCGGCGAGCATCTGGAAGCCACGCACAAGATCGACGCGATCTTCCTCGACAAGACCGGCACGATCACGAAAGGCAAGCCGGAGCTGACTGATGTGATCACCACGAACCTTTTTGAAGAAAAAGAACTGTTGGGACTGGTCGGAACGGCGGAGAAGAACTCGGAGCACCCCTTGGCGGAGGCGATTGTCAACGGCATTTCGGAAAAAGGGGTCGTGCTTGCGGCAGCCGATGCGTTTGAAGCGATTGCGGGGTATGGCATCCGCGCTACGGTCGGCGGACGCGAGGTGTTGGTCGGCACGCGCAAGTTGATGGCTCGTGACGAGGTGAAGGTGGAAGCGGCGTTGGAGACGATGACCCGCTTGGAGAACGAAGGCAAAACGGCGATGCTCATCGCCGTCGACAAGCAGTATGCCGGCCTCGTCGCCGTCGCCGACACGATCAAGGAGACGTCGCGTGCGGCGATCGCTCGCCTGCGGGAGATGGGCATCGAAGTGTTCATGATCACCGGCGACAACATGCGCACCGCTCAAGCGATCGCGCATCAAGTCGGCGTCGATCAGGTTCGCGCCGAGGTGCTGCCCGAAGGCAAGGCGGAGGAAGTGAAACAACTGCAAGCCACCGGGAAAAAAGTCGCCATGGTCGGCGACGGCATCAATGACGCACCTGCGCTGGCGACGGCCGACATCGGGATTGCCATCGGCACAGGGACGGACGTGGCGATGGAAGCGGCCGATGTGACCTTGATGCGCGGGGATCTGAACTCGATTCCTGACGCGATCTACATGAGTCGTCGGACGATGAGCAACATCCGCCAGAACCTGTTCTGGGCGCTGGCGTACAACTCGATCGGCATCCCGATCGCGGCGGCGGGCCTGCTCGCACCGTGGGTCGCAGGGGCGGCGATGGCGCTGTCCTCGGTGTCGGTGGTGTTGAATGCGCTGCGGTTGCAACGGGTGAAGTTGTAAAGGATGAGGCTGTGTGGTTAAGACGCATGGCGACCGTCGTCTGTGAAGTTCGGGCATAGAAAAAGCCGCCGTTTCTTTCAACGGCGGCTTTTTCTTTCCCTATTTCGTTGCGCCCGTATCGAGCAACAGTTGCTCGATGTCAGAGTGCTCCTTCTTTTTAGCCAGCATCAGCGGGGTCAGTCCGTCCACACCCGCCAGTTCAGGGTTTGCTCCCCGTTCGAGCAACAGCTTGACCGTGGCAGTGTTCCCACCCTCAACGGCGAACAGGAGCGCGGTATAGCCTTGGTAGTCGCCGTACTCCTCGTCGGCAAACGGCAAGCCGTCCGGGAACGCGTAGTCGATATCCGCGCCCGCGTCGAGCAGCAGCCGGACGATCTCCGTCCCGTCCGAGCCGGCCGCCGCGTGCAGAGGCGGCGCGATGTTGTCCTGCGACAAGTTCGGGTCGGCGCCGTAGTCGAGCAGAAGTTTGACTTCTTCGGCGTTGCCGTTGTAGACGGCCTCTTGCAAGACCGTGTAGTCGCTCAGCGGGCTGTCGGCCAGCGTTTGCGGGTCGTCTGCCGCTTCAAACACGGCACGCAGCATGCTTAGGTCTTGCCGTTCGACTACCTCCGGCATCAAGATCGCAGTCGCCCCGGCCGCCAGCAACCGCTGTACCAACTGTACGTCACCGACCTGTTCCGTAAACTCCACCAATGAATCCAATTTTTGCAGGTCCTCATCGGCCACGGTGTCCAAAATCGCCTGCGACATCTCCGAGTAGCCGAACGCCGTTTCCTGTAGCAACAGGAAACCGACACCCGGCATCTTCTTGGCTGTCAGTTCCGGATACGCTTCCTGCAGCGCTCGGACTTGGCCCGTCTGGCTACTCAGCGCATAGGCTGCATACAGGTCTTCCGGTTCCATGTTCTTCCGTTCTTCGTTCGACATCGTAGCCATGTACGGGACAAGATGGTCATCCAAGAAGGTCTGAGCCAACTTATCCGATTGTACGCGTGCCCCATAGGCTCGTATTTTGTTCGTCGTCTTGACGTTCCCCAGCGCGTCCGCCATCGTCATGGCGTTAAGGCCGTCCGCATTGGTCAACTTCGGGTCAGCCCCCGCTTCGAGCAACACTTGGGCGACCTGCGGGTTGCCGTGTTCGGCGGCGATCATCAAGGCCGTCCAGCCGTCCGCATCTCGGCGGTTCGGGTCGGCTCCGTAGGCCAACAGCAGACGCGCCGCATCGGCACGGTTGAGGTAAGCCGCCATCATCAACGGCGTCTCCACGTCGTGCGCGTTGCCCGGCTCGAAGGAGTTGAACAGACCACCCGACAGATCATCGGCCTCCTGCGGATCGGGCAGTTTCTTCATCACATAGTCAGGATCAAGCCCTGCCTTCAACAACTGTTCCAGCAGCACGGTGTTGTTGGCACGGACCGGGAACTGGAGCAGACCGTTTTTCTCCGGTCGATTGAAGTCTTCGAAACGCTCGACCCAGTCCCACATGTTCTCGTCATACGGGCTTTGCGGGTCGATCTCGTCCGACGGTCGGAAGCCGCCGTCGATCATCGCTTGCACCGTTCCCGTCTCGTTCCGCATCACCGCCATCGCGAAGGCCGCTTGCATCAGTTGGTCGTCGTTCACTTCCTCCTGATGGCGGAGGTAATACCGCGTCGTCACCGGATCGCCGTACCCCGCCGCCACCGGCAGATAAGCGTAGGACATCCAATCGCCGACGTGAGGTTGAATCGAGGCTCCGGCCGCCAACAAGTCGTCGGCCAGTGCCCATTCGTCGTGGTAGATCGCAGTCTCGAGCAAGTTCCAGCCGTACGTTTTCTCCTGCAGGTCGCCCGTCTGAGTCAACAGCTCGCGTGCTTTCCGCTCGTCGCTCGCCTTGATCGCGTCTTCGATCTGCCAAGGAAGCGTTCGGATCTCCACGGCACGCGATGCCGCATTCCATTTGATATCCGCCCCGAGCATCTCGATCAGAAAGCGTAGCGGCACCATGGTGTGCCCGTCTTGGATCTCAGCGGCGACCGGCATTTCGGTCGGGTAGGAAAACCCGGAATAAGCCACCGCTTCCCCGATCTGCAACTCCCACCGTTGATCTCGTCCCTTGATCGTGACTTCTTGGTACTGCTGATTCCACTCCACTTCCAAGCCCATCGCTTCCGACAAAAAGCGCACCGGCACCATCGTGTGCCCGTTGACGAGATACGGCTTCTGATCGAGCTTCTGCAACTGCCCGTCCAGATAAAGCGTCAAATCCGTGCTCGACGCAGCCGCATTCGTAACGGTCGGCATTCCGACCAGCGGCATGAGCAGAGTGGCGGCCAGCAGTCCTTTTGCCCCCCGCGCACGCCACTTCTTATGTAAGTTGATCATTCCTTGACCTCCCGATTGCTTTTTTACTCTTATTAAACAAAAAGTTGAATTCTCCTGCTC
Source organism: Bacilli bacterium (assembly GCA_035776695.1). Taxonomy (GTDB): domain Bacteria; phylum Bacillota; class Bacilli; order Tumebacillales; family Tumebacillaceae; genus Tumebacillus. Next base: position 2,095 of record DASTWJ010000158.1, on the reverse strand, counting down.
TCGTTCGCCAAGACTATGGGAAATCTTTGGAATCTAGTAAAATCCGCCCCCACGGATTGGTACATTTGTGTATAATGAAAGAGATTGGATCTGTACTTTCTGAGCGAAAGGAGCCTTATGCAGATGAACGTGAAAAACAACAACCTGACTCCGGTTCCGATCGATGTGATGCTCGCACCGATCGCCCTGGTCGTCTTCGGTCTCGTACTGGTCTTCACCCTGAGCTAACAGCTTCGGAGAAAGCCTAGCCCTTCTGCCATGCCCGGCGGAAGGGCTTTTTTCGCCTTACATACAAGCAAAACGCAAAAGGAGCCGATACGCATGATCAACGCCGCCTTGAACGCCTATGGACTCCACCCCGACCTTGTCGTGGTGGAACGAGAGTTGCCGCGCAACTGGCATGGCGACCTGCACTACAAGCTACGCGCGGAAGGAGCGGCTTACTATCTCCGCTTTCTCGCTTCGGAACGTTATCAGCACGAGGCGTTTCGCGAGCTGACGGACGAGCGGTTGTCCGCCCAGATGGCCTATTGCGACTACATGACGGCTCATGAGCTGCCGTTCATGAAGCGCATCCCGCCTCGTAACGGCGAAGCGTTTGTCGTCGTCGAGGATGCGGCGGGCAAGCCGTACCGCTGTGTGCTGTTCACATGGATCGAGGGCGTGCATCTGAAAAATGTTACGCCGGAGATGGCCGGGCGACTGGGCGCGTTGGCTCGCCGCTTTCACGACGAATCGGTCGGGTATGAGACGAATGCCTTGCCTTTCTCCGATCATACGGAAGGGCAGCACACCTATCTGAAGATGATGCGAGAACGGATGACGAACGGGACAGCGAACCTTTTGCCGGAAGAGGTCTTCGCGTTGGAAGCTTATCTCGCGCTGGCGGAGTCCTATGTGAAACAAGGGGCGCGTGCAGGGGAAGTCATGACGGGGTCGCGGGTGATGCAGACGGATCTCAACCATCTGAATGTGCTATGGGATAAAGCAGGCACCGCAATCCAAGGCGTGATCGATTTTGAGCACCTGTTCTACTCCGAACGCGTGCAAGAGCTGCCGTGGCTGCTCAAATGGTACGGCCACTCCCCTACCCATGCGCAGGCGCTGCTTGAAGCTTACGGAGCGCGGGAGGTGCTGACGGACGAGGAGTGGCGTCGCCTCCCTGCGCTTCTCTGGCTCTCCGGCTGCTTGAATTGGAACTTCACGGCGAAAACGTTGGCGTTGCTCGAAACGGATGTCGCCGACCGGGCCGAGCGTTTGCAAGCCCATCTCGACGCGTATCGGGAGAGAGGTCAGACCTTGTTGCAGATGTTGATCGCCTCGATCTCCTAGCCGTCCTCCATTTTTTCCAGCGAATCGGTCATACTACTACCTGTCGAGTTGCTTGGAAAAAATGGAGCAGAAACGGGGACGGATACGATGACCGAACAGCATCAGGAACTGATCGATGCCATTGAAAAAAGCGCAGTGCGCTTGGATGACTACGAGGATCTGGATGCGCTGGTCGACGCGGTCGGGGATGCCCGCTACGTCTTGTTGGGCGAGGCGTCGCATGGCACGTCGGAATTTTACACGTTGCGGGCGGAGCTGTCCAAGCGGCTGATCGAGCGCAAAGGCTTCGACTTTATCGCCGTCGAAGGGGACTGGCCCTCCTGCTACACGCTGAATCGCTATATCAAAGGCTATCGCGGCGCTCCCTCCACCGCCCGCGATGCGATCCAAGACTTCAACCGCTGGCCGACGTGGATGTGGGCCAATCGCGAGGTCGTCGAGTTGGCGGAGTGGTTGCATGATTTCAATAAGAAAAAGCAAGGGGCTCGCCAAGTCGGCTTTTACGGCATCGATATGTATTCGCTGTGGGAGTCGATGGAGGAGATCATCGCCTATCTGGTGCGCACGGGGTCGCCGGAGTTGGAGCAGGCGCGGAAGGCATTTTCCTGCTTCGAGCCCTATGGTCGCTCCGAGCAGAACTATGCGGTGAACACGGCGTTTTTCTCCGCGTCGTGTGAGGATGAGGTCGTCAAGCTTCTGCTCGACATGCAAAAGAAGCGAGGGCAGCATGACCGCGACGACGAAGCCGCCCTCAGCGGCGAAC
>DASTWJ010000157.1:0-6609 GCA_035776695.1 Bacilli bacterium | reverse complement strand
GTCCTTGCCGATCACATGCACGTCAGCCGGCCAGTAGCGGTTGAACTTCGCTTGCTGCTCGGGGTCATCCGAACCGTAGCCGATGGCGGTGATGTAGTTGGAGAGCGCATCAATCCACACGTACATCACATGCTCCGGGTTGCTCAACACTTTGATGCCCCAGTCAAACGTCGTGCGGGAGACGCAGAGGTCTTGCAGACCCGGCTTGAGGAAGTTGTTCAGCATCTCCATCTTGCGCGATTCCGGCTCGATGAACTCCGGGTGGTCTTCGTAGTACTTGATGAGGCGATCCGCATACTTGCTCATGCGGAAGAAGTAGGACTTCTCCTTCATCGACTGCACATCGCGGCCGCAGTCCGGGCATTTGTTGCCTTCCGCTTGGCGCTCCGTCCAGAACGCTTCGCACGGGGTGCAGTACAGCCCCTCGTACTCGGCGAGGTAGATGTCCTCCTGCTCCAACAGACGCTCGAAGATCTTCTGTACCGCCAACTTGTGGCGGTCTTGCGTGGTGCGGATGAAGTCGTCGTGGGAGATGTCGAGCTTCTGCCACAGCGCTTGGATGCTGGCGACGATCTCGTCGACGAACGCGATCGGGGTGACGCCTTTCGCTTCGGCGCGCTCTTCGATCTTCTGCCCGTGCTCGTCGGTGCCGGTCAGGAACATCACGTCATAGCCGCGCAGCCGCTTGTAGCGAGCCATCGCGTCGCTGGTCGTCGTGGTGTAGGCGTGGCCGATGTGCAGTTGCCCGCTCGGGTAGTAGATCGGGGTGGTGATGTAGTAAGTCGGTTTCGTCATGGGTACTGGCCTCCTTAAATAAAGGGTCTTGCTCGGACGTGCGGCATATGACAATAAAAAAAGCCTCCGTCCTCCCTACATGCTGCGAGGACGAAAGCCGTGCTTTCGCGGTACCACCTTGCTTCGCCACCCCTTCACAGGCGGTGGCCTCAGCGGGTCTTGTAGCGTTCGTAGACACACGCCACCTGACACCCTCGGCTGTATCGGGCCTCCCCGTCAGAGCCTTAGCAACCGCCCCTTTTCCTCGGAAAAAAGGTCGCTTCCCTCGACTCCGAAGGCTCCGGAACCATCTTCCGCACCCCGCCGGCCGTGCCGGTTTCCACCCTCCCGGCTCTCTGGTCTGGCTCGTTGGTGCGTACTCATTCCTTCATCGCCTGCGTCTTGCAATTGGGTCTTGATTCAGAAACATCTTTGCCCACACGCTACCATGTTATGCGGCTTTTTGTCAAGATTCCTGCCTTCCCCCGTTGATTTTCGAAAGTTTCCCTCGGCTAAGAAAAAGATATCTACTACAAAAGTCCTATTTTCCTACTAACCCTATTGACTGTTATGGGAGTAATTGGTACGCTAAGGATGTCGAAAGTTTGTCGAACATTGTAGAATATGAAAACATAGACAATTCAACAAGAATATGGGAGAGTGTTGTGTGATGAAATCTACGGGTATCGTACGTAAAGTTGATGAACTGGGCCGCGTGGTCATTCCGATCGAGCTGCGCCGCACCTTGGGTATTGGAGAAAAAGATGCGCTGGAAATCTACGTGGACGGCGAGCGCATCGTCTTGAAAAAATACGAACCGGCTTGCGTCTTCTGCGGCTCTGCAGACGACATCATCCACTTCCGCGGCAAGAACATCTGCTCTTCCTGCGTCGGTGAGATGAGCCGCTAACATAGAACGTTTTTGCACAAAAGGAAAACCCCTTGTCGGTGGACAAGGGGTTTTTTGCGTGTCGATGGGGTAGGCTCAGTCGACGAGATCGATCACGGCGTTGTAGACTTCTCGCTTCTGCATGCCGCGTTCTTTGGCGACTTGTTTGATCGCGTCCTTCTTCGGGATGCCTGATTCGATCACTTTTTCGACATGTGTCGACAATTCGACATCTTCCCACCACGGTTTTTCGACATGGGGATTTTCCATTTTTCCGGTCGCGCCTTCGACGATCAGGACGAATTCCCCACGCGGTTTTTCTTGATTAAACCATTGCATACACTCGGAAATTTTCCCGCGTGAGAACTGTTCATAGCGTTTGGTGAGTTCGCGGCCGATGGAAAGCTGGCGATCCCCGAACGATTCGAGCAGGGCTTTGACCGTTTCTTCCACCCGGTGCGGGGCTTCGTAGAAAATCAGCGTTTCGCGGCGGTACTTCAGCTCTTCCAGCTCCTCGCGGCGGGCCTTCTTGTCGCGGGGCAAGAACCCGACGAAGGTAAAACGGTCGGTGGGCAGGCCCGAGGCGATCAACGCCGTGACCCCTGCGACGGCACCGGGGATCGGCACCACGGGGATGTCGACGTCCACCGCCGCTTTGACGATATCGGCGCCGGGATCGGAGATGCCCGGCGTGCCCGCGTCGGTGACGAGAGCGACATCTTCGCCGCTTTGAAGGATCGCGAGGATCTCGTCTTCCTTGCTCCTTTTGTTGTGTTCGTGGTAGGACAAGAGGCGCGACCCTTCGATCTCGAAGTGGGTCAGCAGCTTGCGCGACTGGCGCGTGTCCTCGGCGGCGATCACCGCCGCTTTTCGCAACGTCTCGATGGCGCGAAACGTCATGTCTTCCAGATTGCCGATCGGGGTGGCGACGAGATAGAGCGTCCCGGTCGGCTTGTCTCCTTGAAAACTGTACAGGTGCTTCATTTGGCAAACTCTCCTCGTCCTGCGTAGATATCCAGCATCGCTTGCGTATAGGAGCCGTCCGCGTTGTGCACGACGAACGGCGGGTCGATCTTCAGTTCCGGCCGCCCGCCTTTGATCGCTTCGACGACGACGATGTTCGGGCGGCGGTCGAGGCGCGGGTGGACGAGCAGCATCCGTTTCGGTTCCAAGCGGTAGGAACGCATCAGCGCGAAAATCTCGGCGACGCGGTCCGGGCGGTGTACCATCGCCACTTTTCCTTCAAAACGGCACATCGAGGCGGCGGAGGCGATCGCCTGTTCCAGCGTCAAGGTGATCTCATGGCGGGCGATCTTGATCGGCTCCTTCAAGCTCTGGTCGCCGACGCCGGCCGGTCGATAGGGCGGGTTGCAGGTCACCACGTCGAATTTTTCCCGCCCGAACAGCTCCACCGCCTGCCGCGCATCGCCTTGCACGACGCGGATGATGTCATCGAGCCCGTTGCCCGCCACATTGCGCCGCGCCATCTCCGCCAGCCGCTCCTGATACTCCAGCGCAACGATCTCCCCCGTGCGCCGCTGCGTATGGCGCGTCGTCAAGAGCAGCGGGATCACCCCGTTGCCCGTGCCGATGTCCAACACGCGATCCTGGCGCTTGAGGCTCACATACCGCGCCAACAGGATCGCGTCGATCGAGAAGGAGAAGACCTCCTCGCTCTGGATGATCTGCAGCCCGTTGACCTGCAGGTCGTCGAGCCGTTCGTCTGTGTGTAAGTCAAATGCCATTGTCCGATACCCTCTTTTTCCCTGTGCGGTCAAAATGCGTCATATTCCTTCGACACGGAGAGGATGATCCCTGCACAGAGGGATGTTTCCCGCTAGTTTGCCCGTTTTGGGGTGGACGACAACCGTTTTTTGCCATACGCTGTTAGAAAAAGGAAAGGATGTGGCGACGATGCGCTCTTGGAGTCGCAGCTTGCTCTGCTTGGTCGGCGCACTGGTGCTGATCTGGGTGTTGCAGAAGGTGAACCACCTCGCAGCCGAACATGCCGAGACGACGTACGAGATGGGGGCGTTGCTGTTTACGAAGCAATGGCTGCCCGCGTTGTTCGGCCTTGTCCTCGGGTTGCCGCTGCTCCCCTTGTTTCGCGGCGGCTTCAACCGGCCGGTCTTCTTCCTGCTCTTTCTCCCGCTCCTCCTGATCGATCTCTACGCGACTTCGTTCTTCTACCGGGGGCAGGGGCCGCTCGCTTCCTTGGTCATCATGCTCACCGAAGTGCCCTATATCCCGATCCTGATGGGTGCGGCGCTGTTGTTCTCTTTTGTCCAACCCAAGTCGCGCTAACGGAAAATCGTGCAAGAAAAAAGGCAAGCCACCCTCCTTGGTAGCTTGCCTTTTCGATGTGTTCGATCAAGCGGATGCTTCTTTCGACTCACTGGTCAACGCACGAACCGACTTGTTCATCAGCGCGACCAGTCCGGTCACTGCGATCAGCCCGCCTCCGAGGAGAAAGACCACTTCATGCGGCAACATGTCAAACCCGATGCCGGCCAAGAAGAACGTCAGCGGGTCCGTACCGACGACGATAAAGGTCAACAGGCCCATCACCGTACCCAGAACTTTCGTATCGACTTCTTTTTGCAAAGTCGTGTACAGCAACACGTTGATGATGACCAGCATCGCACCGCAGATCGCAATGATCGGCGCAATCCCATACAACGAATTCATGAAACCGAGCGTTGAGAACGTCGTGCCGATCACGATGATCGCAGCAAAAATCACCAAACCTACGCGGCGAATGTTCAGCTTCGAACAAACCAAGCCGCCGACGAGCATCCCGATCGCCAAGGAGATTTCCATCAGGCTGTAGGAGCCGATTCCGAGATTCATTTCGATGTTCATCAGGTACGGCAACCCGACCATGATCGGGCCGTACCAGCCGATGTTAAACACGGCAAGTGCCAAAAACATGAAGATCCACGTCGGTTTCCCTCGAAGCAGCGTAAATCCCGTCTTGATGTCCTCCCACGTTTTCTTCCATGTGACTTTCGCATCCGCTTCCTTCTGATCTTCCCGGTAGGAAATCTGCTTCACCGAGATCGCCGACAGCAAGATGACGAAAGCGGCCACCAGAAAAGCTTTGCCCGAACCTAACGTACTGACGGCAAGGGCGGCCAGTAGCGGCCCTAGGATAAAGCTCGCCTGATTGGCCAACTCCCGAAACGAGTTCGCTTTTTGCAACTGTTCCTCTTGCACCAACAGAGGCAAGATCGAATCCTTGGCCGGCACGAACATCGCGTTGCTTGCACCGAACACCAAAGACACCGCAAACAACAGCCAGATCGGGGTCCAGCCGAACAGATAGCAGGCGACGAGCAGCCCGACGGCCAGCACGCGTGTCAGATCGGACCAGAACATGATCTTGACCTTGCTCACATTGTCAGCCAATGACCCGCCCAACAGAATAAAGACCATGTTCGGGATGGCGAACACCAAAAACAAGGTGCCGAGAACCGCGCTTGATCCTGTCGTATCCAGAACAAACCAAGACAAATTGATCTCATAGATTCTGAACCCGACCAAGGATGCGATACCGCCCAACCAGAGGAAGGAGAAGTTTTTCGTCCAGACAGAGGGGAGGGTCTTCGATAGGTTGGTTTGTGTATTCATGTGGACCTCCTTTTCTTACCTCATGGCGTGTTGACAGGCTGCTTGCAAATCGAGCTGAAATCCAAAAGGCCAAAAGGTGAGCAGGCGATTCCCTTGATCCCTTTTTGTTTCAACAAAGGCTGCATGTATTGATAGATGGGAATCAGTGGCGCATCCCTCAGCAAGAGCGCTTCGGCTTGCTGCAAGAGTACGGTCCGTCTTTCGGAGTCCTGTTCCACATGCGATTGCAGAATTCGTTGATCAAATTCCTCCGACGCGTAACCGGACAGGTTGTAAGGATGGTCGGACGTCCAAATTTCCAGCATCGACATCGGATCCAGATAATCCCCGATCCATCCCTGTAACGCCAGCTCATACTCACCCTGTCGCACCCGCTCCATCAAATCCTCGAACTCACAGGGCACGACTTCCACCTGATACCCGCTCGCTCCCTCGATCTGCCGCTTGATCTGATGCGCCATGATTTCATACAGCTCCAGCTTGATGCACAGCAGCCGTAGCCCATTCGGCGTGCGCTTTGCAACCGGCTTTTCTTGCTTTTCCGACGGAAAAACGATGTCGGTAGCCTCCGCCGCCTGATGAAAGTCCCACGGCACGAGAGAGCGCATCGGCTTCTCATACATCTGAGCCGCCGTCACGATCGCCTCCAAGTCCAGAGCTGATTTGATCTCCTTGCGGACAGCGGCCGTTTGCAACCGTTCGTTCCGGCAGTTGAAGAAAAGAAACGCCGTCCCATACTCCTTCACCAAATGGACGAAGCCCTGCTCTTGAAATGCTTGGAAATGCTTGTGCGGAATCCCGTCCGCCACATCGACCGCCTGCTCGCGAAACTGCCGGGCGATCCACTCGCCGTCGCCGTTTAACGTCACTTGCACCATCGGTTTGCCCGCTTCTTTCGGTTGCAACACCACGCGCTTGGCCTCGACGGAGGCAAGGGAATAGGCACCATTCGTCACAAAGCCGAGCGGCTCCTTCGCGTGCTGCGGCAGCGGCAGATAGGCGATGGAGGACGTCAGCGACAGAAACATCGGATACGGCTGTTTGAGTCGGACTTGCAAGGTTCTGTCATCGATCGCCTCCAATCCGATCGCCTCCGGGGAACCCGTTCCCTCCCAGAACGATTCGACGCCTTGGATCCAGGCGAACTTGGTCTTCTGCCGGGAATCGGAGCGGATCACCCGCAACCAAGCCTGTTTGAAATCACCGGCCGTGACAGGTGTCCCATCCGACCACCGGTTGTCTTTCAGGCGGAACGTGAATTCATGGTTGTCCTCGGCAACCTGCACCGATTCGGCAGCCCCGAGCACCAATTGGGT
>DASTWJ010000156.1:0-2119 GCA_035776695.1 Bacilli bacterium | reverse complement strand
GCACGAAACAAGGGTGGCCGTTTCTAACGGAAACCGGCCTGAACCGTGAATGCAACGACGCCCTGCGCGAGCCTCTCGCGCAGGGTTTTTGCGTGGGTTGGCATCTGCTGTCAGTTCAGGGTAATTCCGTTTGGTTTGGGGAATGATTTTCAAAAGCCCTTATTTTACATAGGGTGCACGGTTTGTTATAATGTTGGAGGCTATACGCAGAAAAATTTATCCTGTAATTGAGTGGAGGGGCGACTATGGTCGAATTCTGGAACAGTTATCTATTTATCGTTCTGTTCCTCGTCTTAGGGTTGTTGCTCCCGATTGGCGCCTTGATGATCTTGGGTCCGCTGCTTAGACCCAACAAACCGACTCCGGAGAAACAAACCACCTACGAGTCCGGTGTGGAGCCATTCGGCGAAGCGCACGTGCGGTATAACGTTCGCTACTACCTCTTCGCACTTCTCTTTGTGGCGTTTGACGTGGAAATCATGTATCTCTATCCTTGGGCTGTCACGTTTGACAAACTCGGCATGTTCGGGTTGGTCGAAATGCTGATCTTCCTGGGTCTGCTCGTGGTTGGCCTGGTCTATGCCTGGAAAAAGAAGGTGTTGGAATGGAAGTAACCAAAAACACAAACACGCAAGAACCGTCCTACATCCAGTTCGAAGGGATGAGCAAAGAGGAATCGCAGGAGCTGAGCAATGCCGGCGTCCTCATCGGTACCCTCGAACAGATCAAAGGCTGGGCGCGCTCGAACTCGCTGTGGCCGCTTACCTTTGCCACCGCTTGCTGCGGCATCGAGATGATGGGCACCGGTGCGGCGCATTATGACCTCGACCGCTTCGGTATCATCTTCCGCGCATCGCCGCGCCAAGCGGACTGCATCATCATCGCCGGCACGATCACCAAGAAGATGGCGCCGATTCTCAAGCGTCTCTACGATCAGATGCCGGAACCGAAATGGGTCGTGGCGATGGGGTCCTGTGCAACCGCAGGCGGCCCGTACGTCCGTGCCTACTCCGTAGTCAAAGGGGCTGACCAAGTCATCCCGGTCGATGTCTACATACCGGGCTGCCCGCCGTCGCCGCCCGCTCTGATCTACGGCTTGAACAAACTGCAAGACAAGATCCGCATGGAAGCGAAAGGGAAGAAGGTGCGATAGATGAGCGAAGAAACCAAAGCGCCCGGTTCGGCCAAAGCTTCCGAAGAGGAAGCGCCGGCCCCTGTCGATCCGCGAGTGGAACGTGCAACCGAACTGCTTGACCTGGTCAAAGCCAAGATCGTCGAGAAGTTCGGCGAAGAGGCGGTAGAAGAAGCGGAAGTCAAGCAATTCCGCGCGACCTTGGTCATTCAGACGGCCAAATGGGCGGAGGTTGTCGAGTTCGTGAAAACCGAACCGAGCCTGCTCTTCGTCTATCCGCAGCTGATGGCAGGTACCGACTTCATGGCGAAGGGCTACTGCGAAGTCTATACGATGCTCCATTCCTTCCAGCTCGATCAAGACCTGTCCTTGAAGGTGCGCGCAGATCGCGACAACGCCGTCGTGCCGTCGATCACCCCGATCTTCTCCGGTTTCAACTGGGAGGAGCGCGAGATCTACGACCTGGTCGGCATCACCTTCGAAGGCCATCCGGACATGCGCCGGATCATGCTGGAAGACTACTGGGAGGGTCACCCGCTTCGCAAAGATTACGTTGTGAAAAACTAGGGGGACAGGAAAGCGATGGGCGAAATTCGTACAGAAGAACTGTTAATGAACATCGGTCCCCAGCACCCGAGTACGCACGGGGTGTTGCGCGTCGTGGTCAAAGTCGACGGCGAACGCATCACGTTTGCGGAGCCGCATATCGGCTATCTGCACCGCGGGACCGAAAAATTGGCGGAAGATCTGCAATACACCCAGATCATCCCTTACACCGACCGACTGGACTATCTGTCGTCGATGCTGAACAACCACGCGATCGTCAACGCGGTCGAACAGGCGATGGGCCTTGAAGTGGCGGAGCGCGCCGAGTACCTGCGCATCATCGTCGCCGAACTGCAACGCCTCGCGTCGCACTTGGTCTTCATGGGCACCTACCTGCTCGACCTCGGGGCGATGTCGCCGTTCCTGTATGCGTTTGCGGAA
>DASTWJ010000155.1:0-16070 GCA_035776695.1 Bacilli bacterium | reverse complement strand
TCATCATCTGCGACAAACGCAAGCAAGCGACTGCGGTCGCGTCGGTTCAACTTCATACGCATGCAGCCCGGCCTTTGGGGGATCGAGGTGTGAGTCGGTAAGTTGAACGGCTCGTACCCACGCAACTTTTTGTGATCACTGCCATAGGAGTGCGGACTGCACCCCTATGGCTTTTTTCATGCACTCGACAGTCGAAGAACTGCCGCGAAGAAGCCATGGGGAACCGTGTGGCTTCTTTTCTTTTTTGGCTCGTGGAAAGGGGGAACTTGAGAAGCATGAGTATTTTTCGAGATTTGTGGTGGTATTTTCTGCAGGAGAAAAAGAGTTACGGGGCCGGGGTGGCGATTCTGCTCTTGGTTGCCGTGCTCAACCTGTTTCCGCCTTACGCCGTCGGCGTGGTGGTGGACAAAATCAAGCAAGGTACGCTGACGGGCGGGGACTTGCTGTTGTGGACCGGCTTGGTGCTGGTGTCCGGCGTGCTGGTCTACGCCATGCGCTATACGTGGCGGATCTTTATTTTCGGGGCGGCGTTTCGGTTGAGCCGACTGCTGCGCAACCGCCTGTATGAGCATTTTACGAAACTGTCGCCGCAGTTCTATCACCAGCGGCGCACGGGCGACCTGATGGCGCACGCGACGAACGACATCTCGGCGATCGAACTGACGGCGGGGGACGGGGTGCTCACCTTGGTCGACTCGATCTCGATGGGGATGATGGTGATCCTCTCGATGGCCGCCTTCATCTCGTGGAAGCTGACGTTGATCGTCCTGCTGCCGATGCCGTTTATGGCGTGGGCGACGTCGTACTACGGCAAGTTGCTGCATGAACGGTTTCACAAGGCGCAAGAGGCGTTCTCCGACCTCAACGACAAGGTGCAGGAGAACATCTCCGGCGTGCGCGTGGTCAAGGCGTTCGGGCAGGAGGATGCGGAGAAGCACAGCTTCGAAGAGCTGTCCGGCGACGTGGTCGGCAAGAACATCGCCGTCGCCAAGGTCGACGCGCTGTTTGACCCGACGATCACGATGATCGTCGGCACTTCGTTCCTGCTGGCGGTCGGCTTCGGGGCGATGTTCGTCATCGACAACCAGATGACGCTAGGCCAACTGACTCAGTTCTCGCTTTACCTCGGTCACCTGATCTGGCCGATGCTGGCGTTCGGCTGGCTGTTTAACATCGTCGAGCGGGGGCGTGCTTCTTATGACCGCGTCGATGCGTTGCTCAACATCAAGTCGTCCGTCATGAACCGCTCGGGGGCCACGGCTGACACGCCGAGCGGCGATCTGGTCATGGACATCGAATCTTTTACCTACCCGAGCAAGAACGAGCCGTCGTTGCGACACCTGCACGTCGATCTGAAGCAAGGGCAGACGCTCGGCATCGTCGGCAAGACGGGCAGCGGCAAGTCCACGCTGTTGCGCCTGCTCCTGCGCGAGTTTGACAACCAGGCGGGCGACATTCGCATCGGCGGCGAGTCGATCTATGACATCGAGCTGGCGGCGTTGCGGCGGGCGATCGGGTATGTGCCGCAGGATCATTTCCTGTTCTCGGCGACGATTGCACAGAATATCGCGTTCGGGCGACCGGAGGCGACGCGGGAGGAGATCGAGCGGGCGGCGCGGTTGGCGTGCATTCATGAGGACATCGTTCATTTTCCGGACGGGTATGGCACGATGGTCGGCGAGCGCGGGGTGACGCTGTCCGGCGGACAGAAGCAGCGCATCTCGATCGCGCGGGCGCTTCTGCTCAACCCGGAGATTCTGATCCTCGACGATTCGCTGTCGGCGGTCGATGCGAAGACGGAAGACTTGATCCTCTCCGGCTTGCAGGCGAACCGCGAGAACAAGACCACGCTGATCTCGGCGCATCGCCTCAGCGCCATCGAGCACGCGGATCATATCTTGGTGCTCGATGACGGCGAGGTGGCGGAGCGCGGGACGCATGACGAATTGATGGCGCACGACGGTTGGTATGCGGCGATGTATCGGGCGCAACAACTGGAGTCGCTGGTGGCGCAAGGAGGTGTTGCAGATGGTGTTGCGAAGGCTGCTCGGGTATCTGAAACCACATCGTAAGGCGCTGACGATCGCTTTTCTGCTGTTGCTGTTGGCGACGGTGGCGGATGTGACAGGGCCGATTTTGATCAAAGTGTTTATCGACGATTATCTCACGCCGCGGCATTTGGTGGCGGGGCCGTTGACGCTGTTGGCGGCCGGGGCGTTTCTGCTGCATGTGACGGGGGTTGTGTTGAATTATTTTCAACTGCTGTCGTTTCACAAGATCGCGCAGTGGGTGATCCAGCAGTTGCGGATCGACGTGTTCGGCAAGGTGCAGCATCTGGGTTTGGCATTTTTCGACCGCACGCCGGCGGGCTCGTTGGTGTCGCGGATCACGAATGACACGGAGGCGATCAAGGAGTTATTTGTCTCGGTGCTGTCGACGTTCGTGCAGAACATCGTGTTCATGATCGGCGTGTTCGTCGCCATGTTTGTGCTCGATGTAAAGCTGGCGGCGATCTGTCTGGTGCTGCTTCCGATCATCCTGACGATGATGCAGGTCTACCGCCGTTTCTCTTCGAAAATCTACCATGTGTCGCGCCAGTTGCTCTCTCAGCTGAACGCCAAGCTGAACGAGTCGATTCAGGGGATGAACATCATCCAGGCGTTTCGGCAGGAGGAGCGGTTGCGCAAGGAGTTTGGCGGGGTCAACCACGACCACTACCTGACGAATATGCGCAACATCAAGCTCAACGGGTTGCTGGTCCGCCCGGCGGTGGATCTGTTGTACCTGCTGACGTTGGTGCTCGTGTTGAACTTCTTCGGGATCAAGGCGCAGGACAGCCCGATCGAGATCGGGGTGCTGTATGCGTTCATCAACTACCTCGACCGCTTCTTCGAGCCGGTCAACCAGATGATGTTCCGCCTGTCTCAGATGCAGCAGGCGGTGGTCTCCGCCGAGCGGGTGTTCGAGTTGCTCGATGATGAGCGCAAGGCGCCGACGCAGGAAGGGGAGACGGAGCCGGAAGTGTGCGAAGGTCTGATCGAGTTTCGGGACGTGACCTTCTCATATGACGGGCAGACGGATGTGTTGAAGAACATCTCGTTCACCGCCAAGCCGGGGCAGACGGTCGCGCTGGTCGGGCACACGGGCAGCGGCAAGAGCTCGATCATCAATCTCCTGATGCGCTTTTACCATTTGGAGCAAGGGGAGATCCTGATCGACGGTGCACCGTTGCAGACGTATGCGGATGAGGAGTTGCGGCGCAAAGTCGGTCTGGTGTTGCAAGACCCGTTCCTGTTCGTGGGGGATGTGAAGTCGAACATTCGCTTGCAGAACGAGCGGATCACGGACGAGGAGATCGTGGAGGCGGCGAAGTTCGTGCAGGCGCACGGGTTTATCGAGAAGCTGCCGCAGGGTTATGACGAGCCGATCGGCGAGCGCGGCGCGACGTTCTCCAGCGGGCAGCGGCAGTTGCTGTCGTTCGCGCGGACGGTGGCGCTGAATCCGAAAGTGTTGGTGCTCGACGAAGCGACGGCGAGCGTGGACACGGAGACGGAGGAAGCGATTCAGGAAGCGCTGGAGAAAATGCGCCGTGGGCGCACGACGATCGCCATCGCCCATCGGTTGTCGACGATTCAGGACGCCGATCTGATCTTGGTGCTCCATCGCGGCGAGATCGTCGAGCGGGGGACGCATCAGGACCTGCTGGGGCAGAAAGGGTTGTATCATAAGATGTACCTGCTGCAGCAGGGAGTTGCGGAAGTGGAAGCCGGTTGAATCAAAAACCTCCTCAGTGAACGTGACACTGAGGAGGTTTTTATCAAAAGGCGAGCCAGTGCATGAAAATCACGAAATTAGTATAAATATCATTTGAATATTATTGGAAATAAATGTTTGACTACTCGATGTAACATACTATAATATGGAAATGTATCAGGGTGGCCACCGCGATACAACTTTTTCCATTAGGGGGTAAACTCGTGAAAAAACGGCTCTTGAAAAAACTTGGCTACGTCTGCATGTGCTTCGCACTCCTGTTTAGCATGGGGGTAGGCTTGAAAAGCCTGGGAGTGACAGCGTATGCGGCGGCCGACACCAAAGCGGACAAGTACTCCAAGGAAGAGATCTTCCAAGGGATCTTCTTTGGTGCAGGTGACTACGGAAGCAAGCTTTACAAAGACTTGTACAAGCAGCTTTCGATGGAACAAAAAGACGGCATGAAATCCCAAGAGTTCAAAGATGCGGTTGCGAACATCACCGAGTTCGTCGCACAGGAAGACCCGGCGTACTTGGATCAGTTGGTCGCATCCATCGAAGCTCAAAACCCGTATCAAGTAGATCAAGCGCTGCAACAAGGCGGCAAATTGCTCTACTCGGCTCTGAATGAACATGCGAAAGAGCTGAACCTGCAACCGACCGAAGGCTCCAACCCGACGGCTGTCGGTACCGACTGCCTCGTCTATGTGCTTGGCGTTGTGGCTGTCTACTACTTGGTAGCCGGCGCGCAAGTAGCGGTTGCAGCTCTTTATGTAGGCGGTGCTGAAGTGTACCTGGTGGCGACCAGCGTTCAGTACGTCTCGCAAGCGGCTGTGGCTCAAGCTGATCAAACCAGCACGTTTGACAAAGAACAACTGGTCCAAAACATCCTGACTGCTATGTAGATTGGAGAGTTTGCAAATGAACCCAAGCACAATCATGAGCATCGCAATGAGCATCGTCGCCCTACTACAGATCCTGTTAGGGGCCCTCGCCATGAAAGCGAAACCGAACAGCATGCTCGGTCTTCGTCTTCCTTGGACGATGAAAAATGAAAAGATCTGGCGTGTCAGTCAGCGTCTGTCGTTCCTGACTTCTGTCACAACGTCAATCGGCATCTTCATTGTGTGTGCGACTGTGAAAAACAGTCCCGTCCTGATCTTCGTGTTGAGCATTGCGTTCATTGTTGCAAACGTGATGGCTGTCTCGTTGTGGAGCTATTTTCTGAGTCAGCGTGATGAATATCGTTCGTAATCGGGAAATAGCTGTTTGACAAGATGCGGATCGTCCTCACAGGTGGGAGTGTCGACTTCTTCCTGATGGGGAGGTCCGTATTCTTTTACCCGTAGAAGAACTCGAACGGAAGAAGGTGTTGGCATGAAGCGAAAGCCCAATCTGGTTTTGTTTACGTTCGTGACCGTGGGGTGCTTGTGTGCGTTTGTTCTCAGCGCCTTGCAACTCGCACTGCCCAGCAACCCCGTCAGCGGCATGAAGAACCAGACGGTAAGCCAGATTTTCCCCCAAGGATGGGGGTTTTACTCGATTTCTCCACGTGAAGAGCAAGTGATGCTCCTCGACGAAGAAGGGCGAATGGCCTTGGATTGGCCCAACGCCGATGCCGAAAACCTCTTCGGTCTGATGCGAAAAGGACGAGCACAGGGCTTGGAGGTCGGGATCGTCTCGTCAGGGCTTCAGGAAGAGGATTATACCGAGGTTGAGGGAAACTTACAAGAAGCGATTCGCTCGTACACCGGCAATGTTTACACGGTAGACAATCCGACTCCTGACGCGATGGTCAAAGGGAAGTACTTCATCGTCAAATATAAGGTGGTGCCTTGGAGTTGGGCTCACTTGATGACACAAGAAGAGTATCCGGCCAAGATTGCAGAGGTGAATGTCAGTGAGTAAACTCAACGATCGGCTGATTCAGTATTGCATCACCAACAATCCATTTACCAACGTCTACGGATTGGCGCGGACGTTGCTGGCTTTGTCCACGTTTCTGCTGTTTTTGTTCAATCGATCGAATTGGCTTTTCCGACCGGCGCAAGGTGTACCGGAGATCGATATCACACACAACCTGATCTACAAATTTTCCCTGTTCGGTTTGTTGTCGGATCACTTGGAGATCGCTCGCTGGATTGCCGTACTTCTGATGCTGATCGTCATGTCTGGATGGCGGCCGCGAATCACGGGCTTGATCCATTTCTGGGTCGCCTGCTCCGTGTTCAACGATGCGATGGTCTTGGACGGCGGCGAACAGGTGTTGACCGTCATCACGCTTATCCTGTTGCCCGTCACGTTGATGGATAACCGCAAATGGCACTGGTCGACGCCGGAGACGCATCCGGATAGCACGAGTTATCTCTACCGCAGCATGTGCGCTCATATCTTTCTCACGTTTGCCCGCCTGCAGTTGGCCATGATCTATGTACAAGCGGCGATCGAACGGCTGAAGAACCCGGAGTGGCAGGACGGAACTGCGACGTATTATTTCTTTCAAGTTCCGATGCTCGGCATGACCGACTCGATGAAAGCGATCGTCAACCCGATCCTGACGTCTCCGGCTGTCTTTTACATCACGTGGGGCACGACCGTCGTCGAGCTCTTGCTGGCGTTTGGGTTTTTGGCACAGAAGAAGCGGTGGAAATTTTTCTTGGTCGCCGGCATTCTGCTCCACTTCGGAATCGCTTTGCTACTCGGCCTGTGGACGTTCTCGTTGACGATGAGCGCTTGTCTCATTATCTCGTACGTTCCGGAGGAGAAGATGTTGGCGTTTAAATGGGTCAGAAAGTGGTTTGCACGCAAATCCTATCCGGTTCAGTTGGAGAACAACCCGGCCTAGAACATCCGACTCTGATCAGAGGTGATCTGCCATGTCCGCAACGCAAACGAACATCGTCCTGTTCGACGGAGTGTGCAACTTATGCAACAGCACGGTGCAATTTCTGATCAAGCATGACCCGGCGGGGCGCTTGAAGTTTGCCTCCTTGCAATCGGAGCAAGGGCGGCGGCTACTGGAACAAGTCGACGGTCCGCGCGACCTGCAATCGATCGTGCTGGTCGATGAACAGGGGCGGTGGTACGCCGAGTCCACCGCTGTGCTACGCATTTGCCGTTCCCTGCAGAGCTTTTGGAAAATGGGATATGGCCTCCTGCTCATCCCCCGTCCGCTACGCGACGCGGCCTATCGCTGGCTCGCCAGGCGGCGCTATCGTTTCTTCGGCAAACAAGAGACCTGCATGATCCCGACACCGGAGATGCAAAAGCGTTTTTTATAAAAACGACAGGGGAAA
Organism: Bacilli bacterium; assembly: GCA_035776695.1. Lineage (GTDB taxonomy): Bacteria > Bacillota > Bacilli > Tumebacillales > Tumebacillaceae > Tumebacillus. The sequence goes on along the minus strand of DASTWJ010000155.1, from coordinate 9,021 downwards.
ACCTCCTGCCTTCCGCTGAGTTTTCACAACTGTGTATGGTAAAATAGTGTCAAGTTGCATAACGTAAGAAAAGACTGCGGATGCGCTAACATCCACGGTCGATTTCACAATTGATGGCTCCGGAAGGAGCGATCGGCTCTAGGTTCGGAAATAGACCTCCACCAAGCGTGCGGCTCAGCGGGAGGTCTATTCTTCTTTTTTACCCTTCATCGTGTGAAGAGCGACAACAATGGCTACGACCAGCGTCAACAAAGCGAGGGTGTACAACCCAAACTGCATCATCAACGACAGCGTATCATATGTCGTCATATCGCTCACCCCCTTCCTTCGCGGGAGTGAGCCGACCGCCCCTGAGAGAGCCTATTGAATGAAGTCAAATTCAACAGGAAGTCAAGACTTCTTACGTCCCCCCAAACAACCGAGACTCTTGAAATCCCACCCCAACATCTGCCATCATGGAGGTACCACACTACATAACAGGAAGTGATCCTCCATGACCGATACACACACGCACCTCAAGAGCCTCGACTGGCTCCGCGAGCACCTGACCGACGCCAACCTGCGCATCGTCGACTGCCGTTTCGTCCTCGGGCAGCCGCAAGCGGGTCGCACCGCCTACGACCAATCACACATCCCCGGCGCGATCCACGCCGACCTCGAACAGGACCTCTCCGCCCCCGTCGCCCCGAACGGCCACGGCGGTCGCCACCCGCTGCCGGACCTCGACACCTTCGTCCGCAAGCTCGGCCAATGGGGCATCGACGCGAACACCACCGTCCTCGCCTACGACGACCAAGGCGGCGCGATGGCATCTCGCTTCTGGTGGATGCTCACCTATCTCGGGCACAAGAACACCTACCTGCTCAACGGCACCCTCACCCACTGGCTCCAGCGCGACCTGCCCGTGACCGCGGAAGTCCCGTCCGTCACAGCGACCCTTTTCACCCCCGATCTGCAAAAAGATCTGCTGGTGAGCATGTCCGACGTGCAAGCGAAACGAAACAGCCCGGACACCGTCCTTATCGACTCCCGCGAACCGATGCGCTACCGAGGCGAACAGGAGCCGATCGACAAAGCGGCCGGCCATATCCCCGGTGCGCACAACCGCTTCTGGAAGGACGCACTCCATGCGGACAACACGTGGAAATCCCCCGCCGAGCAACAAGTGCGCTTCGCCGCTCTCAACCTCGATCCGCAACAGGAAGTCATCGTCTACTGCGGCTCCGGCGTCACCGCCTGCCCGAACGTCCTCGCGCTGAAGGAAGCGGGCTTCGAGCAGGTCAAGCTCTACCTCGGCTCGTGGAGCGACTGGATCTCCTACGCGGACAACCCGATCGCCACGGACACAGACAGCGAAGCGGACAAGGACGCCTGACATGAACGCCGCCAACTCCCACGCACAGCCGACCAAGACGCTCATCGTCGAAGGCAAGACGGACAGACGGCGCCTCCGACAAGTGCTCGCCGAACCGGTCGAGTTCATCCTCACCTACGGGACGCTTGGCGAAGAGAAGATCGAAGAGCTGATCCGGCCGCTCGCCGACCTTGACGACGTCTATGTGCTCGTCGACGCGGACGACTCCGGCAACAAGTTGCGCAACATCCTCAAGCAGGAGCTGCCCAACGCCCGCCACCTCTACACCCGCAAGATGTACCGCGAAGTGGCGACCACCCCGCCGGAGTTCTTGGCGGAGGTGTTGCATCGGGCGCATTTTGAGGTGCATCCGGAGTGGCTCGAGCCGCTGCCGCCGTCGCAGGAGGAGGAGGAGGAGGAGGAGGAGGAGGAGGAGGCGTAAGTTCCTGAGCATTTTTTGAAAAAATGCCCTGCCTTTGTACGCGTAGGGTGCAGGTGTGCTATCCTAAGTGGGGGCGTGATGCCCTTTCTACAAGCACAAGCTATTCATCCTACACATAAAGGCAGGGAGTTCTCATGTTGCGCACCTTTTTGATGCTCGGCTCGATCAACCTATTTCTCGCCGTCGCCCTCGGGGCGTTCGGCGCACACGGTCTCAAGGACATCGTCAGCGAACGGATGCTGGCAAACTGGCAGACCGGCGTGCATTACCACATGATCCACGCCCTCGGGATGCTCGCCATCGCCGCATTTGGCGACCGTCTGCGCGCGAAGAAACAGGCGCGGATCGCCGGCTGGCTGTTCCTGATCGGGATCTTCTTCTTCGCCGGATCGCTCTACGCGATGGCCCCGACAGGCATCCTGATCCTCGGCGCGATCACCCCGATCGGCGGCGTCTGTTTCCTCGTCGGCTGGTTCCTGCTGTTCTACGCCGCTCTCAAAGAACCGAAAGCATCCGCCTAAGCAACCGGCGCGATGCCCACACCTCACCCACCTACTTGGGTGAGGTTTTTTTTATTTCTTCCAACACATACTACCTGTACCACATAAAGCGAAAAAGGAGGTGTTTCCATGTATCGACGGTTTAAACAAACGATCAAAGTCGGCAAGCGGAAGCAGGAAGAGCCTCAACAAGAACCTGAACAACAACCTGAACAACCCCTCGAAAAATCCCGCCCCGACGAGCAGGAGCTGCACGGCAAGAAGCAGCAAAAAGAGCAGAAGGACCTCTCCGTCTCCTCCGAACTGCTGGAAGAAATCGACCGTCAATATGTGGAGCAGCTCAAGGACTACGAGATTTATAAGGAACTCAAGAAAAATGAAGACGTGATCAATTACCTCTTCGCCGAGTGCTCCGACTTCGGCATCCGCAAGTTCCGCATCCAAGACGGACCGGAAGCGATCCTGCTCTTCGTCGACGGGCTGGTCGACACGGGCGCGGTCAACGCCGTGGTCAAAGCGCTGATGATCGACGAAGGCGACGCCGACCTGATCGAGCGCATCTCGATGAACACGTTACCCGCCTCCCAGCTCAAGCAAGTCGCCAACTACGCCGACCTCCTGATCGGCGTGCTCTCCGGCGACACCGGGCTGCTCGTCCAAGGCAACGACGAGGCGCTCCTGATCGGCATTCGCAGCGCGCAGACCCGCTCCGTCGCCGAACCGGAGACCGAGTCGGTCGTCCGTGGCCCGCGCGAGGGGTTCGTCGAGAACATCCGCACCAACACTTCGATGATCCGCCGCAAACTGAAAACCCCGGCGCTGAAAATGAAACCGTTGCTCCTCGGCACCCGCAGCAACACGAACATCGTCGTCTCCTACCTCGAAGGGGTGGCCGATCCGGCGATGGTCGAAGAGGTCGTCGGGCGGCTGGAGAAGATCAAGATCGACGCCGTGCTCGAATCGGGCTACCTCGAGGAACTGATTCAGGACTCGACCGTCTCCCCGTTCCCGCAGGTGCAATACACGGAACGACCCGACACGGTCGCCGCCGCCCTGCTCGAAGGACGGGTGGCGATCCTCACCGACGGCACGCCGTTCGTCTTGATCGTGCCGACAACGTTCTGGCAGCTGATGCAGGCCAACGAAGACTACTACGAACGCTTCCAACTGGCGACGCTGATTCGCTGGTTGCGCTACGTCTTCGTCATTCTCTCGCTGACCACGCCGTCGCTCTATATCGCGATCACCACGTTTCACCAAGCGATGATACCGACGACGCTTCTGCTCTCGATCGCCTCGGCACGGGAGCCGATTCCTTTCCCCGCCGTCGTGGAGGCGTTCATCATGGAGATCGCCTTCGAAGCGTTGCGGGAAGCGGGGGTGCGCTTACCCAAGGCGGTCGGGCAGACCGTCTCCATCCTCGGGGCACTGGTTGTCGGACAGGCGGCGGTGCAGGCGGGCATCGTGTCGGCGACGATGGTGATCATCGTGTCGATCACGGGCATCGCGTCTTTTACCGTCCCGCGCTACAACGCGGCGATCACGTTCCGGCTGCTGCGCTTCCCGCTGATGATCATCGCGTCGATGTTCGGGATGTACGGCATCCTGATCGGCCTGATGCTGATCGTCGGGCATATGGCGAACCTGCGCTCGTTCGGCGTGCCGTACCTGTCGCCGACAGGGCCGCTCTCCGGCAGCGATCTGAAAGACGTGCTGGTGCGGGCGCCGTGGCAGGCGATGGGCAAGCGCCCCGCCTTTCTCGATCTGCAAAACAAAGACCGCATCGGCGACGGGATGCGCGAAGAGCTACGGGAACAACGCGGGCAAAAGGGCATGGATATCGAGCATGCGGCCCCCACGGCGAAAAAGGAAGGGGAGGAGCGGCCATGATCCGTCGCGTCCTGCTCTCCGTGCTTATCCTGTCCCTGTCCTCCATGACGCTGACCGGTTGCTGGGACCGCATCGAGATCAACGACGTGGCGATCGTCATGGCCACGTCGTTTGATAAGACGAAAGACGGTCAATACAGCGTCGCCGTCCAGATGGCAATCCCGGGCAATATGGGCGGGAGCAGCGGCGGTGGCGGCGGGGGAAGCTCCGGGCAGAAACCGTACTACGTCGACTCCGATGTCGGCAAAACGATCCGCGAAGCCAACGACCGGCTGCAGGCCCGCCTCTCCCGCCGCCTCTACTTTGCCCATCGCCGCATCTTGGTCGTGGGCGACGAACTGGCCCGCGAAGGCATCCGCGAGATCTTTGACGTGGTCGCTCGCGTGCCGGAAAACCGCCTGACCGCCAACATGGTGATCGCCAAGGGGGAAGGGGTGGAACTGCTGCGCGCCCAACCGCAGTTCGAACAGTTTTCCGCCGAAGCGATGCGCGAGATCGTCGAGTCGGAAGCGGTGGTCAACGCCCGCCTGAAAGATGTGGCACACGACTTGGGGCAAACCGGTTTCGACCCGCTGATCCCCTATATGGATGTGGTCAACCAGCAGGGTGGTGAAGAGAAAAGCAAGGAGGTGCAAGTCGTCGGGTACGCGCAGTTTCGTGACGACAAGATGGTCGATTCCTTCGAAGGGGATGCGATGAAAGGCATTGCGTGGCTCCGTCCGCATTTCCACCCCTACTCGGCCACGATCGGCGACAAGAAGATCGGCAAGGCGACCCTCCAACTCTACAAAGGCGAAACCAAGATCGACCCGATTTTGAAAAAAGACCATGTCCATTTCAATGTCCGGGTGGAAGCGAGAGCCTACGGGCTGGAAGCGTTGTCTTCCATGGACTTGGCCCGCGATGAAAACGTGCGACGGTTGGAAAAGGCGCTGGACAAACAGGTGCATGCGTCGATCGAAACCGCGTTGAATCAGATGAAGGACAAGCAGACCGATGTCGCCGGACTGGGTATGCTCGTCTCCCGCAACTACCCGGGCATTTGGACGGACAAACTCAGCAAAAATTGGCATGAACAGATCCCCAAAATCACGGCGACGATCCAAGTTGACACCCGCATCTCGCGGATCGGCCAGATCACCGAGAACATCGCCAAACGAGAGGAGAGTCCGAAGTGAGCCACGTGTTTTCCGTGTTGTTTGTGATCGCCATGCTCTATACCTTGATCGTCGATCAAAAACGAATCAATCAGGCGACGACTTTGCAGAAAGGGACCTATTACGGATTCGGTCTGCTCTCCCTGTTTTTTTTCATCATGCAACTGATCGGGACCGAACTGCCGATGCCGACCAAGTTCGTTGTTTATTACGTGGTCCCGCTTGTCAACGCAATCGGTCATTTTTATTAAGGAATGCGCAAAGGAGGGGATGCGGATGCACGACACTCCGGTCAAACTGAATCACCGTCAGATCGCGTTTATGCTGTGCGTGATCTTGACCGCAGGGGGCGAGCTTCCCTTGACCAAAGCGATCGTCAGCGCCGGGAAGATCGACGGCTGGTTCGCGGAGATCCTGCCGATGCTGTATGGTCTGCTCATCGCCGGCTTTTACGTGTACCTTTACCGGCTCTATCCCGGCCAGAACCTGTTCCAGATCTCGCGGTCGCTCGCGGGGAAATGGGGCGGTGCCTTGATCAACTTGGTGTTCGTCACCCACATCTGGCTGATCATCGTGCGCGACGTGGCCGTGCTGTCCGACTTTCTCAGCACGACGCTCCTGTTGCGTACGCCGGTTGAGATGATCATCCTGCTGTACATGTGCGTCGCCATTTACTACATGAACACGAGCGTGGAAATCACCTCGCGCGTCAATGACCTGATGTTCCCGCTGTACTTCCTCAGCATCGTCTTGTTGCCGCTTCTCTTGTCCAACGAACTGGAGCTGTCCCGCATCGAACCGATCCTCGGGCATGGGTTCGCCCCGGTCTTGAAAGCGAATTACCTGTCTTACGGCTGGTTTGCCGACATCGTGGTCGTCGGCGCGTTCTTCAACACGATCAAACAGCCGCGCCAACTGCTGGCGTCGTTGCGCTTTGGCGTCGTGCTGGCCGGGTTCCTGCTGACCCTGCTGATGCTGGTGGTGATCGTCGTGCTCGGCTCTTCCGTGACGGGGCGATTGATGTACCCCAACTACACGCTGGTCGAGCAGATACACATCACCGATTTTCTCGACCGGATGGAGCTGATGGTCTTCTCGATCTGGCTGCCGGCGTTGTTCCTGAAGATCACGTTCATCATGCAGTCGTTTCTGGCCGGGGTGAACGCCCTGACCGGCAATTCGAAAAACGCTCTCTACGGCAAGCAGATCGGCTGGTTTTTGATGCTGACGACGATCGTCTCGTTTCAGAGCATTTCCGAAGCGTTTGCGTTTGGCAACTACGGGGCGGCTGTCTTTTTCCTCTTCTTGCACCTGCCGATCTACGCCATGTTGCTCCTGCTGGCCCGATGGAAGGAGCGCAAGAAGTTGACCAAGTCGCAGCAAGAACAGAAGGCGAGCGAGGAACCGCATCCGACCGAGAAGGCACAGAAGAAGTCCGCGAAGCAAAAGTTGCCATGGTACGTCCACACGTCTCAGCGCACGTGGATGTGGTGGACGAATGGGCTGTTGCTCCTCGCGGCGGGCGTGGTCTTGGCGGGCACTCTATTTGGCGACAAGTTCATCTGGATCGGGTGGATCGGCGGCGGGCTGTATGCGGTGTGCCTGCTCGGTGCCCTCTTCACCTCCTACATCGAAATGCGCCGCACCCAGCATACGGAGGCGCGGGAAGCGAAGATCCAAAAGGCCGACGCCAAGACGGCCTAGCAAACGGCAGGAAAAAAGGGACGTTCCTAGTGAACGCCCCTTTTTTTGCGCCGTGCGAGCGATTTGAGCCCCACGAGCACCAGCGTGTACGTGGCGGTCGCGGCGATCGTCGCCCACAGCCAGTTATCGGTGCCGAGTGACAGGTAGAGCACGAGGTGGAAGAGAAAGATCACCGCCACCCAGAGCAACAGGTTCATCCGGTTGACAAACGCGACCCAAGAGTTCATCGGACAACTTCACCTCCTGCCGCTAGTGTTCCCCGAAACGGAGGAAAAATGGGCGCGGCGAAGCGTCTCTCCTGTCGTGCTCGCCACATAGTATGGAAGTGATTCAAGAGAGAACAGGAGGGTTATCTCAATGGCTGGCAAAGGGAAAAAATCGCGCAACCAAGGCAAAAAGTCTGATGCCAAACAGCAAAAGCAACAAACGCCTCCGAGTCTCACGGACCAACTGAAAGATCGTCTGAAGACGGTCAACAAAGGCGGTTTGCTCGGCATGTTGTCCGAAGTGCAGAAAACTACGCCCGAGCAATGGCAAGATCCTAACGTCGTGAAAAACATGGCGAAGAAATTCGCGGATCAGATGAAGATTCCCGTGGATGACAAGCGCCTCGATCAATTTATGAAAGCGTACAAAGACGCAACCAAAGGCGGCAAACCCAACGCGGACGTGGAAGATCTCGTCAAGAAATACGGCCAAGGCAAGGTCGACGACTCGGCGCTCAAAGAGATGAAAAAGTTCCTGAAACCGAAAGACTAAGCGGGTTACACACCATGGGGAAGAAAAAGGAACGCCACAAACGACGGCGACGCCGTCCGCAACAGGAGATCGGGGAACCCGCTGCGAAGACACGGGCGGTCGGGCTCCCGACGGCAAACGGCTTCACGAGGTTTGCCGTCGCGTTCCTGATCATCTTCGTGCTGCTCTGGTTGTTTGCTCCCTACTTGGAGAACAGAGAATAAGGAATAGCTGCTCGATCGGTGACGGCGGGCAGCTTTTTTCATGCCTTTTTTCATACAGGCCGTGAAAAAGGGGACGTGGTTAGGACCCGTCCCCTTCCTGATTTGCTCCCTCGGTCGCCTCGCCGTCCTTGTTGCCGCCACCGCCGAGCAGGAAACCGGAGAGCGGCGAGTTGAGCAGCGCCATCAGGATCGCCGTCCAGTCGGAGGTGGAGAGATCGGACATTTTGCCTTTGAGAATCTTCGGCAGCACGCCCGACTGGTGCAGATGCGACCCGACGCCGTGCAGGGAATCGAAAAGCTGATCGGCCTGTTGCATGTAGCTCAGCCCTTTTTTCGTCATGTTGCGCAAGTTGCCGAGCGACTTGATCGAGTCTTCGTAGCCGGCCTTTTTCTTGGGCTTTGGCAGTTGCACGCTGGGAAAAGACGCACCGCCAGGCAAGGGCGGCCTTTTCTTTCCGGCTGCGCTGCGCGTGCCGGTGCTGGTACGCCGCCCCGATTTGAGTTGCGCCTTGATCAGTTGGAGCTCGTTTTCCAGCGCGCGTTTGCTCGGTGTATACGTCGGATGTCCGGGTTGCAGGTTGGACAGTTCCGCTTGGATGCGGCGCTGTTTCTTTTTCAACTTGTCATGTTTTTTTCGTGCGGCCATTCACGGCACCTCCCCTTATCAGGATATGGAAAGGCTCAGGGGAGGGTGTGGGCGGATGCCGTGATTGGGCGCAGGAGATACTAGGGGAGAATCAAGTCAGGGGAGGGACAGCCAATGGCACAGGACAAATATGCCCGCCACGGCGGCGTGCATTTTAAGCAGAACGCGACCAACCAAGAGATCAACAGCTTCGTGAACCAACTGCCTTCCGACAAGCGCGACAACCTGTTTGAAGTGCTCGGCGAGCTCGACTCGGCCGGCCTGATCGCGCTGCAAAACGACGGGCAGTTCGCCGACGCATGGGGCCGCCTGCACGGCACGGAAGGGTGCTACCAAGAGGAGGATGACCAAGGCGTGTACCGCGGC
>DASTWJ010000154.1:0-5675 GCA_035776695.1 Bacilli bacterium | reverse complement strand
AGCAGAGCAGGATGTCTGCACCGAGCGCATCGCGATCCAACGCCATGTGCGGTGCGGCATGCACCGCGTCGACGGCGACGAGCGCCCCCATGTCGCGGGCGCGGGTGGCGATCGGGTGCATGTCGTTGATCGTGCCGACCGCGTTCGAAGCGAGACCGACGGCGACGAGGCGGGTGCGCGGCGTGATCACCGCTTCGATGTCGCGCAGGTCGAGGGTCAGCGTCTCGCGGTCGACCTTGAGCCAGCGCACGGTGACGCCGCGATCCTCTGCCGCTCGCAGCCACGGGTCGACGTTGGCGCGGTGGTCGAGCTCGGTGACGACGATCTCGTCGCCTTCCCGCCATGTCGCTGCGATCGCCCGCGACAGGGCGAGGGTCAGCGTGGTCATGTTCGCGCCAAACGCCACTTCGCTCGGCTTGGCGGCGGTCAAGTCGGCCGCCGCCTGTCGCGCTGCGGCGATGAGGTCTTCCGTCTCCCGCGAGGTCGGAAACGCGCCGTGCAGGTTCGCGCCGCCGTTGATCATGTACGAGGTGATCGCTTGAATCGCCGACTGCACGACCTGCGAGCCGCCCGGCCCGTCAAAGTACGCCGCCGTCCGCTCCTTGTACTGGCGTTGCAACGCCGGAAATTGACGGCGGACCTCCTCGATGGGAAACGAATGCATTTCGATCAGTTCTGCCACTGGTGTTCGTCACTCCTTCTGCCGGATGTACGGTTTCCTGTACCTTTCGCGCCTGCTCTGCCAATCCCTGCCGGATGATTGCGAAAACTCAATCAACGCTTCGAAATCACCGTCACGCGGGTCAGTTCCTTGCCGTTCAGGTCGATCCCCGACTCGATGCGGTCGATCGGGTACCCCCATGCTTCTATGTATTCACTCGCCCAGTTCGGGTTGTCAGCCTCTTTCGTCGGACGGTATTCGGAGAGCAGCAACAGCCCATCCTCGGCGACAAACAGGTTCAACAAGCGCTCGATGTACGCTTGGCGCAAGTCCTCCGGCACATACACCAGCTCCGTCGAGACGAAATCGAACGTCTGCGGCGGCGTCCACTCCCACGCGTTCCCCGCGTACAGGCGATCGGCGTATGCGGGTAATCGCCGCTGCGCCAACTTGACCAACTCCTCGGAGATGTCAAGACCGTGCGGCGTCACCTGCAAGCCGCGCACTTCCGTCCAGCGGGCCACGCATTCCATCAGGTACCCGTTGGCACACCCGATGTCGAGATACGTCCCCGAGCGGTCGATGCAGGCGGCGATCGGTCGGCGCAAGCGGTTCCAGCGTTCTTCGGTGCCGGAGAAGCCCGATTGGTTCCACGGCGTTTCGCCCGTCATATAGATCGGTTCGAGCAGGTCTTTGACCCCGGTGAAAAATTCATCCCTGTTCCGTTCCGTCATCTGGTGCTCAACCCCTCTGCTTTTTATGAAGTTTTACGAGAAAGAGAGTCTATTATATGGCAAAAAATCCCGCATGGGAACACCCTTTTTTCCATATGCTTGGACATAGAAGGAGGCGTCGACCGTGAAAAAATGGTTGCTGGCCTGGCTGGTTTTCACCGGGTATCTGATTGCGAATATGACGATCATGGGCACAGCGGAACAGCCGCATCTCGTGGCGACGCTGTTGCTCGGGTTTTTCTTTTCTTTGATCTTCGGACTGCGCGGGGTGTACGGCGCGATGGCGGCCGTGTCGACGATCGTGCTGTTGGCGATGATCGCCCATCAACTCAAGCACCCGAGTCACGGCTGGGACGACATCTCGCAGTCCCTGTTCCGCCTGTTGCTCGATCTGGTGACGATCATGGGCGGCGGCGGGTTCGCCTATTGGATGAAACGCATGTTCCGTCCGGAAAAAAGGGCATGAAAAAAGCACGCCCTACCGCAGTCCCTGGTGCTGCAGCAGAACGTGCTTGGTATGTATTCGCCCCCCACACATGACTGTTTGAGGCAAAGTTGTAAATGCGTGTTGTCGAATCAATGTCGAAGCGTGTCGCTTGTTATGGAAAATATATCACCTCCTGCTAGTCATTTCAACCCCTATTTTTCGAAAATCATTCCATTCTCGAAAATGACTTTGAATTAACCCGTGTATCCTCCTGTTTTCACGTGATTTTAGATGGTAGATAAGCTCATAATTGTACAGGTTCTGACCCACACTACTACCACCTTTGGAAAAATGTGCAGGTGCAAGCAAAGTTTGCTGGTGGAGGTGGTGGCCCGATGAAGCGGAACCGAAAGACGCGCAGAGGACGAAACATCATGTGGATCGGCCTGTGTGCTTTTTTGTTGGCGGCGTGTGCGAACAAGACGCCCGCAGCGCCCAAACAGCAGGCCACACCTGTCACCGTGCATGTGGTCGCCCAGCACGACCTGCCCGAGACGTTGCTGTTGCCGGGGCGTGTCGTCGCGCAGGAAGAAGCCCAAGTCGTCGCCCCGATGGCCGGGCTGGTGCAGGAGGTGTTGGTCGACGTCGGCGATTCCGTCAGCCAAGGCCAGGTGCTGGCGCGGCTGGCGACCGGTGCGGACAAGCAAGGCGTGGAGGAAGCGCGAAACGCCTTGCGGACGATGGAGGCGCAGTATGCCCGTTTGGAAAAAGAGCTGCTGCCCAAGGAGCCGAGCAGCCCCTCCCTCGCCCGCTTGCAAGCGGATGTGAAAGAGCAGGTGGAAAAATTGGTGCAGGTGACCCGCGTGCAGAGCCTTGGCGACGCTCAGACGTTACGTGGGACGGCAAGTGACTTGGCGAAGCTGCAGGGCAAGTGGTTTCGGTTGCAGCGCAGTCCCCACACGTCGGCAACCGCCCCCTTGTTGCAGAGCATGCAGCTCCAGATCGCCCAAGCACGTCAAGCCGTGACCCTCGCCGAGCAACAAGCGGCGGCGGGCGAACTGGTCGCACCGCTGGACGGCACCGTGCTCGCCAAGAACGTGACGGCCGGTGCCGCGGCTGCCCCCGGCATACCGCTCTTCACCGTGGGTGATCTGTCGCACGTGTCGTTCGAGATCCTCGTCGACCCGAACCGGCAGACCTTTTTACAAAAAGGACAAGCCGTATCCGTCCAAGTCGGCGACCTCGACGCGGTGAAAACCAAGCTGCAAGCCGTCTCGCCCGCTCTACAACCGCAAACTAAGTCGTTTACCGCCACCGCCAAACTCGACAACCCGAAGCGGCTGTACAAGCCGGGCATGTTCGGCAAAGCGACCGTCACCCTCGACCCGCACCCGAACGTGCTGGCGGTGCCCAAGGCGGCATTTCTCCCGGCGAAGAGTCATTTTGTAATCAAGATCGGCGCAGACAACATCCCTCTGCAAACGGTGGTCAAAACAGGCTACGACAACGGCACTTGGGTCGAAGTGCTCCCCGGCTCCGGCATCAAGAAAGGCGACCGCCTGATCCTCGAAGGCGCCGACCTGATCCGCCCCGGCGTGCCGGTTAACATCGTGGAAACGGTGACAAGCCCATGAGACTGTCCGAGCTGTCTGTCAAACGGCCCGTCGCCGCCACGATGATCCTCGTCGCCCTCGTCATCTTGGGCGGCGTGTCGCTGTTCAAGCTGCCGGTCGAACTGTTCCCGCGCATGACCTTCCCTCTCGCCGCCGTCACCGTCGAGAGCCCCGGCACCGGGCCGGACGTGCTGGAGCGGATGGTGACGCGCCCGCTGGAAGAAATCCTCGGCACCACCAACAACGTGAAAAACATCTCCTCCGTCACCCGCAGCGGCGGCGCGATGGTGCTCGTCGAGTTCGACTGGGGCACCGACATGGACTACGCGACGTTGCAGATGCGGGAGAAGATCGACTTTGTCCGGCATAGGCTGCCGGAAGGGACAAGCCGGCCGATCGTGCTGCGCTTCGACCCGAACCTGCTCCCCGTCCTGCAACTGGGCATGACGGGCGGGCGCGACCTGCACGAGCTAAACGATTTGGCGACCGATACGGTCAAGCGCCGTCTGGAGCGGGTCGAAGGCGTCGCCGCCGTGCAGGTGACAGGCGGCACGGAGCGCATCGTGTCGGTTACCGTAGACCCTTTTGCACTCCAACAGCGCGGGTTGACGTTGGCGCAACTGAGCCAGATGCTCGCCGGAGAAAACCTGACCCTCTCGGCCGGTACGGTGCGTGAAGCCGGACGGGACATGTCCGTGTTGATCGAAGGCACGTTGGCGTCGCTGGACGACATTCGCCACCTCCCCATGACCTCGCCGCAGGGCAATCGCTTTCATCTGGAAGATGTGGCGACGGTGGAGGAAGTCACGCAGAGCGCCGGGCACGTGTCGCGGATGAACGGCAAGCCCAGCGTCTCGCTGTCGATTCAGAAGCTGTCCGACGCCAACACCGTACAAGTCTCGGGAGCCGTGCAAGACGCGCTGGACGACTTGCGCAATGAGCTGCCGAAGAACGTCAAAGTCGCCTCGATGTTCGACCTAGCGACGTTCATCAAGCAGTCGATCTCCACGCTCACCCGCGACCTGATGCTCGGCGGCGTGTTTGCGATTCTGATCCTGTACGTGTTTCTGCGTTCGTGGCGGTCGACGATGGTGTTGTCGCTGTCGATCCCCGTTTCGATCATCGCGACTTTTATCATGGTCTATTTTGCCGGACAGTCGGTGAACATGCTGACGATGGGCGGCTTGGCGCTGGGGGTCGGGGCGATGGTCGACACGGCGGTCGTGATCTTGGAGAACATCTTCCGCCACCGCCAGATGGGACGGCCGCTCTATGAAGCGGTGCTGGAAGGGTCGAGCGAAGTGTCGCTGGCCGTCACCGCCGCCGCTTTTGCCTCGGTCGTCGTGTTTGCGCCGATCATCTTCGTGCAGGGCTTGGCGGCGCAACTGTTTCGCCCGTTGGCGTTGACGGTGACGTTTTCGCACCTCGCGTCCCTGTTCTCCGCGCTGTTGCTGGTACCGATGTTCGCCTACTACTTCCTGCGCAAAGACAAGGCGGTTCGGGCACATGAAGACGTGCCTGCCGAGTCTGTCCCCGCTGCAACCGAAGCGGACACCGAACGAAAGGAAAAAGAGTCGCTGGGACGACTGAGCTCCCTCTACGAACGGCTCCTGAACTGGGCAATCCACCACCGCAAGACGGTCTATGCGGTGACGGTGCTCCTTCTCGCCCTCTCCGCAGCCGCCTACCCCTTCGTCGGCAAAGAATTCCTGCCCAAGGGCGACCAAGGCACGATCCAGATCACCCTCGACCTGCCCCCCGGCTCACCTGTTGCAAAAACGAGTGAAAAAGTCGAGCGTGCCGAGAAGTTGATCCGCCAAAGCAAGGAAGTCGAGACGGTCTTCGTCACCATCGGCGGCGGCAACGCCTACAACCCGACGGTCGGCGTGCAGACACACCGCGCGACGCTCAACGTCCAACTGGTGAACAAGACGGACCGCGACCGCAGCACCGATACGGTGGCCGATGAGATTCGCACGCGGCTACGCGACCTGCCGGGGGCGCGGATCAACGTGCAGGCGACCGGCGACCAGTTCAGCGGCGGCGGGCGGCCGATCCAGATTCGGTTGCGCGGCGATGACCCGCAGAAGCTGCATGAGTTGGCGCAACAGACGATCACGGAGTTGCGCAAGGTCGAAGGCGTGCGCGAACCCGGTCTCGGACGGGAGCAGACCACGCAGGAAGTCCACCTGACCGTCAATCGGGAAAAGGCGCTCTCTTATGGCCTGAGCAACGCCCAA